>CALEDW010000302.1 GCA_937949585.1 uncultured Acidimicrobiia bacterium | reverse complement strand
CCGCGCTCCGATGTCCCCCACAGGTCTGCTCGCCGAGGTCCAGGTCGGGACCCTGCTGCGGTCCCTCGCCATCGCGCTGGTCGTCGTCAGCCCGCTCGCCTGGTGGAAGGTCCGCCAGGTGCGCCGGGTGCGGGCCGCCCGTCAGCCGGCGGCCCCCGCCCCTGAGGCGCCCCCGGCCACCCGGCCACGGCTCGAGGACGTGATCGCCGCCATCGACGCCCTCGCGGAGGAGGTCGCGACCGGCGCCGACGAGCCGCGGTGCGTGCTGGTGCCCTCCGACGTCACCGTCGACGGCCGGGAACCGCCCGACGGTGTCGTCGACCTGCTGGTGCGCGACGCGCTGCGGCGGTCGGGACTGGTGGCCACCGGCGAGGTCGACACGCCAGAGGGCCGGCTCATCGAGTGCGCACCGGTGCGGGAGCTGCGAGCATGACACCCATGTGCGCTGCACCGACCGCGTCGTCGACCGAGCCGCTCACCGCCCCCGGCCCGGCCACCACGACCGTCACCCGCACCGACGAGGAACGCGAGACCGAGGACGGCCCGGTCGCCCACATCGTGCGGACCCGCCCCGGCGAGGACGCCGCGGCCAAGGTGCTGCAGGCCCGGATCGAGGGCACGCCGCTCGAGGCGCTGTGCGGCCACGTGTGGGTGCCGTCCCGGGACCCGAAGCAGCTCCCCGTGTGCCAGAAGTGCAAGGAGATCTACGGGCTCTACCGGGAGTTCAACGAGGGGCTCGACGAGACGCCCCGCATGTGAGCCTCACGCCGGGCCGCACTCTCGCCCGGCGACCATGACCTCAGCGCCGACCAACCCCTCGCCGAGGCCACGGCCGCGCAGCTCGAGGTGGTGGCTCACCCCGACCCAGCGCCGCCCGTCGGGAAGGTCGGCGACCACGAGGACCCGGACCGGCTCATCGCCCTCGAAGACCACCGTGAAGCTCGCCACTCGGGCCGGAGCGGACGCCGTGCCGGTCACCTCCCGCACGGCGGTGGCGGCGGCGGACCCGGCAGCGAAGTCGGCCACCAGCGCCGGCTCCTCGGGCGGGGTGGCCCCCCACACCGCCAGGGCGGGTTTGGTGAGCAGCCCTGAGACCGTGGTGACCGCCCCGAGGGCGCCGGGATCGGCCCGCAGCCGTTGCACCACTGCAGCGGTGGCCTGGTAGGTGAAGTTGTTGAACTGCCCACCGGAGAAGGTCATCCCCCCGGTGACGGTCGGCACCTGCGCCGGGTCCAACCCCAGCTCGCGCTGCTGGACCCTGACCGCCACGGGGAAGCAGCTGTAGCACTCGACCACCTCCACCGCCTCGAGCGGCCGGTGCAGGTGTGCGGCGGCGGCCCGGCCCAGCACGCCCATGGCCGGCCATCGGTCCAAGCGGTCCCGGCGGCTGAGCGACACCGACAGCGACGACTCGACCAGCACCCGGGGAAACACCCAACGGTCGATCGGCACCCCGGCCGAGCGGGCTGCGTCGGCCGAGCACAACAGGAGCGCACCGGCCTGGTCGACGGCCCACTGCGCGACGTGCCACTTGGCGTAGGGGAAGGCGAGCGGCCTGTTGCCGGGACCGGCGGAGCGGAGGAACTCGGCCGTGCGGGGTTCGGCAAAGTCGGCGAGCGGGTGGGTGGCGGCCACTGCGTTGAACGCCGCCCACAGCTCGGCGATGTCGTCGAGGTGCTCGTCGAGGGTCCAGCCCTCGGCGGCCCGGCGGGCGTTCTCGATCAGGGCGTACTGCTCGACCGGCGCCCAGAACCCGGCCTGGATCTCGGCGTCGGCGATCAGCTCGCCCTGCGGGCTCCAACGTTCGTCGGGCACGGCGCCGGGCTGCTCGGTGCGCACCACGGCGCCGCCCGACCGCTCGGCCCGGAGGCGGCTGGCCATGGCCTCACCCCCGACGACAAGGGCCACGTCGAGCTCACCGCGGCGGATCCGGTCGGCGGCCGCGGCGATCGGGGTGTGCTGGGGCACGCCGACGTCCACCCGCACGGTGCGGGCATCGGGGGCCCCGACACGGTCGGCCACCAGGCGGGCGGCGTCCGGGTAGGTCCAGTTGCCCTCAGGCACCGCCACCAGGCCGCAGCGCGGCAGCAGGTGGCGGCCTGCGGCATCGCCGGCGGCGGCCAGTGCGGCCTCGACCATCAGCTCGAGCGGCTCGACGCCGGCGGATCCGTCGGGTGGACGGTGGGAGGTGCCGACCCCGACCAGCACCGGCGTGCGCGGATCCATCGCCGGCTCAGCACCCGACGCGGGCCGGGCCCGCCGGTCACTCACTTGATGCAGCGGTGCCCGAGGCCCAGCCGCTGCAGGGTCGGCCGGTGCTCCCAGTGCCACGGCTCGGTGTTGACCGTCCAGCACCAGCCCTGTTCACGCAGGAGGCGGATGTCGGTGCCGCCCCACTCGGCGCCCCAGTCCTCGAGGTCGATCGCGTACCCGGCCTCGTGCCGGGACGTGCCGGGCCGGGCCACCCAGTCGGGCCCCACCCGGGTGTACAGACACTCCTGTTCCTCCCGCGACCGCCACGTGGAGCGCAGCCAGATCGTCCGCTTCTCGACCGGGACCCGCGACTCGGGGACCCCGAAGCGGGCGAAGGCGGCAACCGCCTCCTGCTCCTTGCGGTCCATGGCCCGCATGATCGATAGGGCAGCGTCCAGCGGCATGCCCCACGCCCAAGGTCGCGGGAACACGCACTCGCAGAACCCGGCGCTGAAGTCCGCGTTGGCGGTGGTGAGTGCCCGGTACTTGCGCTGCGACGGCGGCAGCGACTCGGTGCCGGCCTCATAGGGACGACCCTCGGGCGGGTTGTCCACGAGCGGCGTCCGACCCGGTGTGCCGTAGGAGCACGGGTAGGTGGCGGCGGACACCTCGGTGCAGTTGGCGGCGACCATCACCAGCGCGGCGACCGCGGCGACGGCGGCGAACCCACCCCGCCGGTGTCGGTGCGATAGGGCGGTGTCGGTGCTGAACCTCGGGTCCATGACCGTCCTGACGCTACCGGCAGGTTCCCGCCCGTGCCCGGATCCCGATGCGGTCCGATCGGGCTCCCCTCACTCCGGTGCCCGGACGGTGCCGAGACGGGTTGAGCCCCCGCCGCCGATGCAGTGGGCGATCACCGCCACCGGAGCGCCCGGGGGGACCGGTGCACCACCGGCGACAACGTCGCTGACCTCGAACCCGCATGTCGTGCTGCGGCCGGGGTGCGCGGCGGCGACGTCGGGGCGGGGCCGGTCGGCGCGGGCGGTCACCTGCGGGGTCCCGTTCACGTACACGCTCACCAGCACCGGGGCGTCCAGGTGGGCGTCGAGTGCCCAGCCCGACACCCGCAGGCCACCCCCCGGGGAGCGGGCGACCGCGTCGAACGCGCCGATCGGGGCATCCGCGAGTCGCTGGGCCTCGGAGCGCTGGTAACGGGTGGCCCGCCGCAGCGCCTCGTACGGATTGACCGGCACGCCGTCGGGCTGGCGGGTCTCGAAGTGTAGGTGCGGGGCGGTGTCCTCGGCGTTGCCCGAGTCGCCGACGTAGCCGATCACCTCGCCGGCCTTGACCCGCTGCCCGCGGCGGATGCCGTCGGCGAAGGCCAGCTCGTAGGGGGCGCGCCCGTCGTCGGTCCCGGGGGTGTCGTTGTTGAGATGCACGTAGTAGTAGGTCCACCCGGCGTCGTCGGTGAGGATCAGATAGTTGCCGGCCGGCTCGTAGCGCAGCCACGACACCACCCCGTCGACCGCGGCGATGGCGGGGGTCATCTTGGCGGCGAAGATGTCCTGGCCCTGATGGGTGCGCCCACCCGGGCGGGGCGCCCCGAACGAGTCGGTGAAGCTGGAACGGCCGCCGACCGGGAACACCAACTGGCCCGCCACCGGCGGCGGGGCGGGGAGCCCGACCGGGGCCACGCAGGCGGTGGCGGCCGCCCCGACCGCAGCCAGCACGGCGCCCATGACGCCGCGACGACTCAGCACCGGTGGTCCGCACACGTGCGTGATGGTCGGCGCGCGCCATCGTGGGCTTGAGCGAGACTGCGGGCCATGTCTGATCCCGTGCTCGTCGACGATCCCGCCCCCGGTGTCCGCCGGATCACCCTGAACCGGCCGGAGAAGCGCAACGCGCTGAACCACGCGCTGCGAGGCGGGTTGATTCGGTCGTTGCAGGACGCCGATGCCGACCCGGAGGTCCGGGTGTCGATCATCCGGGGGGCGGGTACGTGCTTCTCGGCGGGCTACGAGCTGGGCGACGGCAACGCCGGACAGGATCTGCCGTACTTCACACCGGGCGGCGAGGGTCACTGGCCCCGGCACGTCACCGAGGGGTGGATGGGCATCTGGGACCTGGCCAAGCCGGTCATCGCCCAGGTCCACGGCTGGTGCCTGGCCGGCGGGAGCGAGCTGGCCACCGGCTGCGACCTCGTCTACGTGGCCGATGACGCCCGCATCGGCTATCCAGCGGTGCGGTTCGGGGTGCCGGACATGCAGTTCCACGCATGGTTCATGGGCATGCGGGCGGCCATGGAGATGATGCTGACCGGGGACTGGATCTCCGGTGAGGAAGCCGCCCGCCTGGGGTGGGCCAACCGGGCGGTGCCG
>CALEDW010000301.1 GCA_937949585.1 uncultured Acidimicrobiia bacterium | reverse complement strand
CCGTTCGAGCGGCGCCAGACGCGCGAGGCGGCCCCAATAGGGCGCGCCGCCGGGCACGGCTGAGCTTGGGTCCACGTGCCATGAGCGGCCGCAGGCTAGCCCCGCCCGCCCGGCCGACCGGGCCGGGCGAGGGCGAGGGCGGCCTCCACCGCCCCCCGTCCGGCCAGCGCCGCCGCCGCGACCGGCAGCAGGGCGCGCCGCGGTCCCCGCCACCAGGCGGCGGCGTAGCGGTACGCCCCGCGGTGGTGGGCGAGCACCGACCGCACGGGACGGCGGTGCCGGCTCGCCCCGAGGGCGTGGATCACCTGCGCCGCGGGCTCGTAGGCCACTCGCCAGCCGGCCCGGCGCAAGCGCCGCCCGAGATCGACGTCCTCGAAGAACAGGAAGTACCGCTCGTCCCAGCCGCCCACCTCGTCGAGCGCCGTCCGCCGGAGCCACACCGCTGCGCCCGAGCACCAGTCGGTGTCGCGGGGGACGTCCGGTGCGAGGTCGAGGTTGCGGTAGCGGCGCGTGAAGCGGTTGCCGGGTCGCAGCGCGCCGAGCAGGGCGTGGCCGAGCGCGTCACCGACCCCGGGGTCGCGCCGGGCCGACGGGTACGGGCTGCCGTCCGGGTTGCGGATCGACGGCCCGAGCGCCCCGAGGTCGTCCTCGGCGGCGAAGCGTGCGAGCATCGCCGCCCCCGCCCCCGGCGACACCACGACGTCGGCGTTGCAGACCGCCACCACCGGGGCGGTGGTGCAGGCGATCCCGAGGTTGGCGCCCCGGGCGTAGCCCAGGTTGGCCCCCGGGACCACGACCGCCACGTCCGGGTGCAGGCGGCGCAGCGCCTCGGTGGAACCGTCGGTCGACCCGTTGTCGACCACCACCACCTCGGGGGGCGCACCGGCGCTGTGGTCGGCGAGCAGCGACTCGACCGCAGCGGCGAGGTGCGCGCCGGCCTCGTAGGTGACGACCACCGCGCTCCACGGGGGTTCGGCACCGGCCCGGTCGCACCCGTCGCTCATACCCGGCGCCGCACCCGGTACTTGACCAGCACCCACAGCGCCACCAACCCGTCACGCCACGTGATCTTCTTGCCCTCGTGGAACTCGCGGCCGGCGTAGGAGATCGGGACCTCGTAGATCCGGATGCCGCGGCGGAGCACCTTGGCGGTGAGCTCGGGCTCCACGTCGAACCGGTCGGCCTCGATGCGCAGATCGGCGAGCACCTCGGCCCGGAACAGCTTGTAACAGGTCTCCATGTCCGACAGCGTGGTGTTGTAGAGGACGTTGGTCACCATGGACAGCAGGCGGTTGCCCACCCAGTGGGTGAACAGCATGTTGCGCCGCTCCCCGGTGAAGCGTGACCCGTACACCACCGAGGCCCGGCCTTTCAGCACCGGGGCCAGCAGCCGGGGCCAGTCCTCCGGGTCGTACTCGAGGTCGGCGTCCTGAATGATCACGAGATCTCCGCTCGCATGCTCGAGCGCGGTCCGGATCGCCGCGCCCTTGCCCCGGTTCTCGGCATGGCGCAGCACCCGCACGGTGGAGTCGCCGAGCTGCGAGAGCACCGCCGCGGTCCCGTCGGTGCTGCCGTCGTCGACGACGATCACCTCCCGTTCCAGCGGCAGCTCCACGGCCCGGACCCGCCGCAGCACCTCGGCCACCGTGGTGCGCTCGTTGAAGACGGGCACGATCACCGTGAGCTTCCGGGGGGGCCCGGGCGCCCCGAGGGCCCGGCCGTCGGCGCTCACCGCTCGGCGCGGGCCCGCTGCGCGCGGTACCACTCGCAGGTGCGGACCAAGCCCTCCTCCAGGCCCACCGTGGGCTCCCAGCCCAGTACCCGGCGGGCGAGGCCGATGTCGGGACGGCGCTGCGCGGGATCGTCGGTGGGTAACGGCGCGAACGTGATCTCGGATCGGCTGCCGGTGACCCGGCGGACCACCTCGGCCAGCTCCAGGATCGTGAACTCGTCGGGATTGCCGATGTTGACCGGCCCCACGTGGTCGGAGTGCAGCAGCGCCAGGATCCCCCGGATCTCGTCGTCGACGTAGCAGAACGACCGGGTCTGGCGCCCGTCGCCGTAGACGGTGAGCGGCCGGCCCTCGAGGGCCTGGGTGAGGAAGTTCGAGATCACCCGACCGTCCCCCGGCCGCAGACCCGGCCCGTAGACGTTGAAGATCCGCACGATCCGGGTGTCCAGGCCGTGGCTGCGGTGGTAGGCGAGGGTCATCGCCTCCGCGAAGCGCTTCGCTTCGTCGTACACCCCCCGGGGTCCCACCGGGTTCACGTTGCCCCAGTACGTCTCGGGCTGGGGGTGCACGAGCGGGTCCCCGTAGACCTCGCTCGTCGAGGCCAGCAGGTACCGGGCTTCCTTGGCCAGGGCGAGCCCGAGGGTGTTGTGGGTGCCGAGGGCCCCCACCTTCAGCGTCTTGATCGGGTAGCGCAGGTAGTCGTCGGGGCTGGCCGGGCTGGCGAAGTGCAGCACCGCGTGGACCGGGCCCCGCACGTGGATGAAGTTCGTCACGTCGTAGTGCTCGAAGGTGAAGCGCTCGTGCGCGAGCAGATCGTCGAGGTTGTCGAGGCTGCCGGTCAGCAGGTTGTCGAGGGCGACCACCTCCCAGCCGGCGCCGAGCAGCGCCCGGCACAGGTGGGAGCCGAGGAAACCGGCCCCGCCGGTCACCACCGCCCGGGGTGGCGCCCCCCCGGTGTCGGGCCAACCACCGGTCACGACCGGCCGACGCCCTCGTAGTGGAAGCCGCGTCGGCGCATCGCCGACGGGTCGAGGAGGTTCCGGGCGTCGAGGAGTACCGAGCCGGCCATGAGCCCACGGATGCGCTCGTAGTCGAGCCAGCGGAACTCCTCCCACTCGGTGAGGAGCAGTGGCTCGCGGTACTTCTCAGGCAGCGCCATGAGTGCGGCGAGCACCTGCTCG
>CALEDW010000300.1 GCA_937949585.1 uncultured Acidimicrobiia bacterium | reverse complement strand
AGGTACGCGGTCTCCAGGAACGACGGGACCTCCCGTTCCACCAGGTCTTCGATCGCGATGCCCCGGTAGCGCAACACGCCGGCGTCACCGTCGATGTAGGTGATCGCCGACTCGCACGACCCCGTGTTCACGTAGCCGTAGTCGAGGGTGATGAGCCCGGTACTGCTCCGCAGGCGAGCGATGTCGATCGCCCGCTCGTCCTCGGTCCCGCGCACCACGGGGAGGTCCACGGTGAGGTCCCCGACCCGGAGGTGGGCGGGCTCGGGCTCGGGCGTCGCGTCCGCGGGGGAGGCCACGGCCCGAATCTACCGACGGCGGGCTGGGTAGTGTTCCCGCCGGTGGATTTCGAGCTCTCCGAGGATCAGCGACTGCTCGCCGACGCGGCCGCCACGCTGCTCGACGACCGTTGCCCCACCACGCGGGTGCGGGCGGTGATGGAGGGGCCCGACGGCGTCGACCGCGATCTGTGGGCGGCGATGGTCGAACAGGGTTGGTGTGCCCTCGAGGTGCCCGAGTCCGACGGCGGCCTCGGTCTCGGGACCGTCGAGGCCGCGGTGCTCGCTGAGGCGGTGGGGGCGCACGTCGCGCCGGTCCCGTTCAGCGACGCGCTGCTCGTCGTCGCCGCCGCCCGCGCCGGCGGGGCCGACGGGGCGGTACGGGCGGTGCTCGCCGGTGCCGCGCTCCCGGCGGCGGTGTGGTGCGAGGACCCCGCATCGGTCCGGGCCGTGCGCGACGGGACCGGGTGGCGACTCGAGGGCCGGGCCGATCCCACACCGTTGGCGCCGGTGGCCGACCTCCTCACCGTCCCCGCCACCGGGCCGGAGGGGCCGGCCTTGTACCTGGTGGACACGGCCGCAGCCGGCCCGGCACTGCGGGCCGACCGCCAGCCGGGCCTCGATCCCACCCGTGCCGTCGGTTGGGTGGAGCTCGACGGGACACCGGCGCAGCGCCTCGGCGACGCCGAGGCGCTGGCCGCCTACCGGGATCGGGGCGCGACGCTCGTGGCCGCCGAGCTGCTCGGTGCGGCCCGCCGGGTGCTGGAGCTCTCGGTGGCCTACGCGGGCGAGCGGGTGCAGTTCGGCCGGCCGATCGGGTCGTTCCAGGCCGTGAAGCACCGCCTCGCCGACGCCCTCGTCGACGTGGAGGGGATGCGCTCGGCGGCCTGGTGGGCGGCCTGGTGCTGCACGGCCGACCCGGCCGAGCGCCCGGTGGCGGCGGCGGTCGCCAAGTCGTGGTGTTCCGAGGCAGCCCGCAGGGTGACCGCCTCCGGGCTGCAGGTGCACGGCGGGATCGGGTTCACCTGGGAGCACGACCTGCACCTGTACCTGAAGCGGGCGCGGGTCGACGACGAGCGCTTCGGCGACGCGGCGTGGTGGCGCCGGCGGCTCGCCGGCCTGCTGCGAGACCGGGTCGAGGCCGGCCGCAGCGTCCTCTGAGTGCCGTGACCGTCCTCGCCGGCGCGCACGCCCTCGTCACCGGAGGGTCGGAGGGGATCGGCCTGGCCACCGCGGCGGCGCTCGGTGCCCGGGGCGCCCGGGTGTCGATCGTGGCCCGGGACCCGGTGAAGCTCGCCGCGGCCCGCGAGCGGCTCGGCGCCGCGGCGGTGGTCGCCGACGTCACCGACCCCGACGGGCTCACCGCCGCGGTCGCCGAGCTCCGGGCCGCGCAAGGCCCCGTCGACGTGCTCGTCACCTGCGCCGGTGCCTCCGAACCGGGACGGTTCACCGACCTCGACGACGAGGCGTTCCGCCGGCAGTGGGAGCTGAACGTGGCCGGCACGGTTCGGGCCTGCCGGCTGGTGGTGCCCTCGATGCTCGAGCGACGCCGGGGCCACCTCGTGCTCGTCTCCTCGGTGGCCGGGTTCCTCGGGATCTACGGGTTCACCGCGTATGCTCCCACGAAGTTCGCGGTGCGGGGCTTCGGGGAGGCGCTGCGTGGTGAGGTCGCCCCGTACGGCGTGCGGGTCTCGATCGTGTACCCGCCCGACACCGACACCCCGGGCCTGCGGCGCGAGCAGGACCGGAAACCGGCCGAGACCGCGGCGATCTCGGCGACCATCCCGCCGCTGCCGGCCGAACGGGTCGCGGCGGCGATCGTGCGGGGTATCGAGCGCAACCGGCTGCACGTGACCGCCGACCCGACCTCGGCGTTGCTGCTCCGGGTCGGACCGCTGCTGGACCCGCTGCTCCGCCGTCTCGAGGACCGCACCGTCAGGCGGGTCGCCGCAGCCGGGCGAGGAGCGCCCGCCGGTCGGGCTTCCCGTTGGGCAACAGCGGTAGCCGGGCGAGGCGCTCGAGGCGCTCCGGGGTCTTGAACCGGGCCACGCCCCGGGCCGCGAACCAGGCCCGGGCTTCGGCGAGATCGAAGTCTTCCTCGGCGACCACGAACGCCCCGATGCGCTCTCCCAGCACCGGGTCGGGCATCCCGACCACCACCGCTTCGCGCACCCGGGGGTGGGCGGTGAGCACCGCTTCCACCTCGGCCACCGCGACGTTCTCGCCGCCCCGGATGATGATCGCCTTCTTGCGACCGGTGATGGTCACCCAGCCGTCGACGACGGTCGCCAGGTCCCCGGTGTGGAACCAGCCCCGCCGGATCGC
>CALEDW010000299.1 GCA_937949585.1 uncultured Acidimicrobiia bacterium | reverse complement strand
GCGGCGATCGGCCGCGCCCCCGGCGGGTCGCTGTACCAGCTCGGCACCGGGACCGAGACCGCGATCGCCGTGCTCGTCGATGAGATCCGGCGGCTCTTCGCCCCCCGGCCGGTGCGCGTGGAGCACCGTCCGGCCCGAGCCGGTGAGGTGCGCCGTTCCTACGCGGACCCCAGCCGGGCCCGCACCGAGCTCGGCGTGGCGGCGCCGACACCGCTCGCCGACGGCCTGGTCCGCACCCGCGACTGGTTCTCCGAGCGGTGGGGGTGATCGTGCGCCGGGCTCTGGCGGCCCTGGTCGTCCCGGTCGTTACGGCGTCCGTCGCCGCCGGCCGGGCGTCGCGCCGGCAGCGGGTGCTGGACCGCCGGTTCGGCGACCTGGTGCGGGCCCTGGCGCTCCGGGAGGCCGTCGGCCGGCTCCCGGAGCCGGCGGAGGCGCCGACGGTGGCGGTGGTGATCCCCGCGTACAACGAGGCGGGCGCGATCGGCGCGGTGCTCAAGGAGCTCCCGCCCGAGCTGTGCGGCCACGCGGTGGAGGTCATCGTGGTCGTGGACGGTGGCGACGACGACACCGAGACGGTCGTGCGAGAGGCGGGGCACTTTGCGGTGGTCCATCCGGTGAACCGGGGGCAGGGCGACGCGCTGCGCACCGGCTTCGCGCTGGCGTTGCGGCGCGGCGCGCAGATCGTGATGACGATGGACGCCGACGGCCAGCACCGGCCCGACGAGATGGAGCGGCTGGTGGCCCCCGTCGCCGCCGGTGAGGCCGACTACGTGCAGGGCTCGCGGTTCCTCGGCGCCTACGACGACGCCGGCGGTGCCCGCGACCTGGGCATCCGCTTCTTCACCCGGGTCGTGAACCTGCTCGGCGCCCGGGGCATCAGCGACTGCACCAACGGGTTCCGGGCGGTCCGGGCGTCCTCCCTGGCGCAACTCCGTCTCGAGGAGGACCGGTTCTCGGCGCCGGAGATCCTCATCGAGTCGGCCCGGCGGGGTCTGCGGATGCGGGAGGTCCCGGTCCACATCCGCTCCCGCAGCCATGGGGAGAGCAAGAAGCCGCGCCGGCTCGGCTACCCGGTCGGCTACCTCGCCGCCTGCCTGCGGGTGTGGGCACGTCGCGACCACAGGTGCCCCGTAGACTCGCCGGCGGATGAGGGTCTACACCCGCACGGGTGACGACGGGACCACCGCGCTGCTCCACGGCGGACGGGTCGCCAAGGACGCGCCGGGGCCGTCGGCCTACGGGGTGACCGACGAGGCCGTCGCGGCGCTCGGGCTGGCCCGGGCCGAGACCGAGCCGGGCGGCGAGCTGCACGAGATCCTCACCGCCCTGCAGCGGGAGCTGTTCGTGGTCGGCGCAGAGCTCGCCACCGCACCGGAGAACCGGTCCAAGCTCACCGACGGGATCACCCGGGTCACCCCCGCCATGGTCGCCGGGCTGGAGACGCTCATCGACGACCTCAGCGGCCGGTTCGAGCCGCCCCGCGAGTTCGTGCTGCCCGGCGAGACCCGCGTCGCGGCCGCGCTCGACCTGGCCCGCACGGTGGTGCGGCGGGCCGAGCGTGCCTGCGTGGCCGCGGCCCGCCAGGGGTGGGTGGCGGCCGGGAGCCAGGTGGTGCCCTACCTGAACCGGCTCGCCGATCTGTGCTGGACCCTGGCCCGCTGGCAGGAGGGCACCTCCCGGCCCGTGCGCCGCCGCTGACCGCGACTGGAGGAAGGAGACACCGTGGCGATCACGTTCCGTACCGCCGCCGTCGCCCCCGGGCGGGCGGATGTGGATCTGCTGGCGGTGCCGGTGTTCGCCGAGCGCCGGCTCGGCCCGGGTGTGGAGGCGGTGGTGCCGCCCGGCGTCGAGGTGCTCATGGACCGCGCCGGCTTCGCCGGCAAGCCGGACGAGACCCTGCTCCTGCCGGGCGCCGAGGCCGACGCCCCCGCCGTGCTGCTCATCGGCGTCGGCGACCCGGCCGGCCTCGACACCGCCCGGGTCCGCCGCGTCTCGGCCGCCGCCGCCCGTCGGGCGGCGCGGGCGGCCCGCGTGGGCACGACCCTGCTGGAGGCGGTGCCGGCCGCCGCCGACCGGCCCGCCGCCGCCCAGGCCCTCGCCGAGGGGTTCGCGCTCGGCGCCTACCGGTACCTCGCCCACAAGAGCCGCCCGGAGCCCCCGGCCATCTCGGAGGTGGTGGTGCTGGGCCGGGGCGGCAGCCGCGTGCACGCGGCGCTGGAACGCGGCGCGATCGTTGCGGACGCGGTGGCCTGGGCCCGGGACATGGTGAACACCCCGGCGGGCGAGAAGTCCCCGGCGGCGTTCGCCCGCGCTGCGCAGGCCCGGCTGCGGGGCCGCGGGGTGCGGGTGGAGGTGATGGACCCGGCGGCGATCCGCGCCGCCCGCCTCGGCGGGGTGCTCGGCGTGGGGCAGGGCTCGCGGCAAAGCCCGCGTTTCGTGAAGGTCACCTACGCTCCGGCCGGGGCCCGGCACAGCCTCGCGTTGGTCGGCAAGGGCGTGGTGTTCGACTCCGGGGGACTGTCGCTGAAGACCGCGTCGGGGATGGAGACGATGAAGACCGACATGTCCGGGGCGGCCGCGGTCGTCGCCGTGATGTCGGTGCTGGCCGAACTGGGGGTGCGCCAGCGGGTCGTCGGCTACGTCCCGCTGGTGGAGAACATGCCCTCCGGCTCGGCAATGCGGCCCGGGGACGTGCTGCGCATCCGGAACGGCACCACGGTCGAGGTGCTGAACACCGACGCCGAGGGCCGGCTCATCCTCGCCGACGCGCTCAGCCTGGCCGTCGAGGACGGCGCCGACGCCATCGTCGACCTCGCGACCCTCACCGGGGCCTGCATGGTGGCGCTCGGGGAGCAGATCGCCGGGCTCATGGGCAGCCACGACCGCTGGCGCGACCAGGTGCGAGCCGCGGCGGAGCGCGCCGGGGAGCGGGTCTGGCCGCTGCCGCTACCGCCCGAGTACCGGCGCCAGCTCGACTCGGAGGTCGCCGATCTGAAGAACATCGGCGGCTCCTACGGGGGCGCGCTCACCGCCGGGCTGTTCCTGCGCGAGTTCGTGGGAGACGTGCCCTGGGCGCACCTCGACATCGCGGGCCCGGCCCGGGCCTCCGGCGACGACGGCGAGACGGTCAAGGGCGGCACCGGTTTCGGGGTGCGGACCCTGATCGAGCTCGCGGCCCGGTTCCGACGCCCCTGACCGGGCCCGGCGCGTCGCGTCAGGGGGTGACGACGACGACGGTGCCGACACGGGCGAAGTGCCAGGTACGCAGCGCATCGGCCTGGCTGGTGCGCACGCACCCGGCGCTGCGGGGCTGGCCGAGCTCCTCGTCGCGCTGGACCGGCGAACCGTCGGGCCGCAGGGGGATGCCGTGGAAGCCGATGTCGGTGGTGCGGCCCCAGGCGAAGCCCACGAAGTAGGGGAGACGCAGGCTGCCCGACGAGCCGGGGTGCAGTGTGCGGTGTACCCGGTAGGTACCCGGCGCCGGGACGCCGAGGCGACCCGAGACGAGGAACGTGTACCAGGACCCGTCGGCCTCCACGTGCCAGGCCCGCTGGCACGAGTTGCAGTACACGATCCGCCGGCCCCACCCGGAGCCCGGCGGCGGCGGGGGGCCGTTGCCGGTGGCCAGCCGCTCGTCCCAGGCGTGCCACAGGCCCAGGTCGGTACCCCGGGCGAACACGTCGAGCCGCCCCCGCCCCCAGGACACCAGCGCCGGTCCCGAGGTGACGTTGCCGCCGAGGTGGGTCCAGGGCTGC
>CALEDW010000298.1 GCA_937949585.1 uncultured Acidimicrobiia bacterium | reverse complement strand
GGTGGCACTGCGCCGGCGGGTCACCATGACCGTCCTGCGGATCGCCGGGGTCGGCTCCCAGACCGTGGGGGCCCGGGCCGCGGCGGCGCCGGCGGGCCGGTGATGCGCGCCGGCCCGCGGCCGGCCGCGACGGGGCGAGCGCGGTCCGGGGAAGGCGTCGGTACGATCGGCGGGCATGAGCGACGAGCGCCGCACCGACTCGGGGATCGAGATCGCGCCGGTCTACACCCACGAGGACCTCGACGGCTGGGACCCGCACGTCAAGCTCGGCCGGCCCGGACACCCGCCGTACACCCGCGGCGTGTACGAGACGATGTACCGGACCCGCCCCTGGACGATGAGGCAGTACTCGGGGTTCGGGACCGCCGCCGAGACGAACCGGCGCTTCCACTTCCTGCTCGAGGCCGGCCAGACCGGCCTGTCGTGCGCCTTCGACCTGCCCACCCAGATGGGCTACGACTCCGACCACCCCCGCGCCGCCGGGGAGGTCGGCAAGGTGGGTGTGGCCATCGATTCGCTCGAGGACATGGAGGTACTGCTGGCCGGGATCCCCCTCGACCGGGTGACCACCTCCATGACCATCAACGCCACCGCAGCGATCCTCCTGCTGCTGTACGAGCTGGTGGCCGAGCAGCAGGGCGTCCGGCCCGAGCAGCTCGGCGGCACGATCCAGAACGACCTGCTCAAGGAGTACGTCGCCCGGGGCACCTACATCTACCCACCCCGCCCCTCGATGCGGATCATCACCGACATCTTCGCCTACTGCCGGCAGCGCATCCCGCGGTGGAACACGATCTCGATCTCCGGCTACCACATCCGTGAGGCCGGCGCGACCGCGGTCCAGGAGCTGGCGTTCACCCTGTCCAACGCGATCGCCTATGTGCAGGCCGCCGTGGACGCGGGTCTCGAGGTCGACGAGTTCGCCCCCCGGCTGTCGTTCTTCTGGAACGGGCACAACAACTTCTTCGAGGAAGTCGCGAAGTTCCGGGCCGGCCGGCGGATGTGGTACCGGATCATGACCGAGCGGTTCGATGCCCGCGACGAGCGGTCGAAGCTGCTTCGCTTCCACACCCAGACCGCCGGGTCCATGCTCACCGCCCAGCAGCCCGAGAACAACGTGGTCCGTACCACGCTGCAGGCGCTCGCCGCCGTGCTGGGCGGCACCCAGAGCCTGCACACCAACGGGTTCGACGAGGCGCTGGGGTTGCCGACGGAGCGGGCGGCGAAGATCGCGCTGCGCACCCAGCAGATCATCGCCTTCGAGTCCGGGGTCGTCGACACCGTCGACCCGCTCGCCGGCTCCTACTTCGTCGAGTGGCTCACCGACCGGGTCGAGGAGGAGGCCTGGCGCTACATCGACAAGATCGACGGGCTCGGCGGCGCGGTGGCCGCGATCGAGGCCGGGTACATGCAGGAGGAGATCGAGCGCGCCGCGTTCGAATGGACGAAGGCGGTGGACGACGGGTCGAAGGTCATCGTCGGGGTCAACCGCTTCACCGAACCGGAAGCCGAACCTGCCGAGGTGCTCACCGTCGACCCCGAGCTCGAACGCCGCCAGGCCCAGCGGGTCCGGGATCTGCGGGCCCGCCGCGACCAGGACGCGGTTCGGGCCGCCCTCGAGGACGTCCGGGCCGCCGCTCGGGGAACCCAGAACCTCTTACCGCCGATGCGGGAGGCTCTCCGTCGGTATGCCACGCTCGGTGAGGTCTCTGACGTGCTGCGCGACGAGTTCGGCGTCTACCAGCCCTAGAGGCACTGCCTAAGCGCACTCCCGCTCCCAGGGTGCCTCGGCCCGCAGGCGGGCCACGAGCGCCTTGGCCTCGACCACCCGGCGCCGTCCCAGCTTCCGGATCGCGGGGTCGAGCCGCGAGCGTTCGGTGGGTACCCCACGGCGGTGCGTTCCCCGCCGGTCCTGCGGCCGGGTCGCGGCCCGCTCCCGCCGGGCTGGGACACCCGGCGGCTCGTCGAGCAGTCGGAGCTGCCCCGGGTCGGGTGGACGGGTCGTCGTCGCAGCCATGCCCAGCAGTCTGCCGACGGGTGTGACACGAACAGGTGCCGACCCGCGGGTGGGCGCCGCCGCCGGGTCGCCCCGGGTCGACGATTGCGGGGCGCGGCCCCGCCGGAGCGCGCCCCGAGAGGATGCGCGACATCGGGTGAGACCCGGGTTAGGGTCAGCGGGTCCAGGAGGTGCAGTCGTGCGGCTTCATACTCGTGGTCCGTTCCCGGCACTGGTGGCCGGTCTCCTCGCGGTGTCGCTCGTGGCGGGTCCGGCAGGGGCCGAGGAGCCACGGGTCGGCGAACAGCGGAAGGTCACGTTGCGCGCCGTGTTCTTCGCCCAGGGTCCCGACGGGGCCTTCGGCGGGTTCAGCCCGTTCACCGTGCGCTACACCCGCACCAAGGGCAAGGACTTCCGGGTGGGGTTTTCGGAGGACGAGGTGGCCGGCACCGGGGACCAGTGGCGCGCCGCGGGCTGGAACGCCGCGACGGTGGCCACCCTGCTGCTCGGCGCCCCCCTCAAGGGGGTGCGGGTGGACTTCGACGTCACCGGCCGGATCGACGGGCCGAGCGCCGGGGCGCTCATGACGGTGGGGCTCCTGGCCCTCATCCGCGGGGACAAGATCCGCAAGGACGTCACGATGACCGGTACCATCAACCCCGACGGCACCGTCGGTCCGGTCGGCGGGATCCCGTTCAAGGTGGACGGGGCCCGCAAGGCCAAGGCGAAGCGGATGCTCATCCCGGTCGGGCAGCGCAACGCACCCATTCTCGACGACGAGACGGTCGACGTGTTCGAGGTCGGCCGCCGGCGCGGCGTGCGGATCGGCGAGGTCGCCGACATCTACGAGGTCTACAAGGCCTTCACCGGCAAGGCCCTGCCCCGCCCGAAGGCTCCCGGCAAGGTGGCGCTCTCCGACCGGGCCTACCGTGACATCCGCTCCCGGGTTCAAGAGCGCCTCGCCGAGTTCCGTTCCACGGCCTCCGAGTACACCGGGCTCGACCCCGCCGTCCAGGAGCTCGTCGGCGGTATCGCCGGTCAGGCGGCGGAGTCGGCGCAGCGGGCCGAGGACCTCTCGGAGCAGGGTCTGCAGGCCGGTGCGTACACCGAGGCGCTGCTCGCCCAGGCGTTCATCACCGCCGCGTTGAAGGCGGGGCGCTCGGTCCAGGTGCTGCTCACCGAAGGCTTCGACCCGTTCGCGGCCCAGATCCGGGCGTCGGCGGCGATCGACCAGAAGGTCGAGGCGCTGGCCGGGCGTCTCAAGAACTTCCGGCCCAAGACGGTGTCCGATGCCGCGACGCTCATCAACGCCTACGGCAACGCCGTCGACGCGATCAGCGTCGCCAGCTACGCGAGCAGCCTCCTCGACCAGGCCTCGAACGCCTCGTCGGAGGAGGAGTTGATCACCTCCGCCGTGCTCGCCGCGGTGTTCTACGAGCTCGCGGGCACGGTCGTCGAGGGGACGAAGGACATCTACGAGGTGGGGCGGGGGCTCGGAGGCGCCAAGCTCCGCAAGGACATCGACATGAAGGCCGGCGCCGCGTTCTTCCGCAAGGCCGCCGAGGCCAACCTGACCGCGTTCGACACGCTGATCATCGAGCCCCAGGCCGAGCAGGCCGGGCTCAGCTCGTCGGCCGCGCAGCAGCGCTTCGCCGGCGTCGACTTCGAGTACGCGCTCACCCAGTCGAGCCTGGGAGTGCTGCAGGGCGCGCTCGACGACTACTTCGGGGATGCGAAGACCGCCGGCTACGCGAAGCTCGGTGCCGCCGTGACCCTGTACACCCGCAGCGCCGGCCTGCTCTCCAAGTACTACTCCCTGGCCCAGCTCGACGAGAACCTCGAGGTGGTGGGCATCTCCAACGAGCGGGCGCTCACCGCCGCGCTCGATCTCGGTGAGAGCCAAGTTCGGCGGGGAGTCGGGGTGCTGCGGGCGAAGAAGGTGGCGCCGACCCTGGTCGTGGCCGCCTACGAATCGGCCGGTGTCGACCGTGAGGGCGACGCCTCCGACAAGCTCGACGCGCTCGGCGCGTACCTGGGCGCCTACGTGACCTCCCGGGTGCTGGCCTACCTGGGCGGCTTCCAGACCGCAGGGCTGCGCTGACCGGCCACTCGGGCCGGCAGCCGTAGGCTGGCGGCGTGGCCTACCTCGACCACGCCGCCGGCAGCCCGCTGC
>CALEDW010000297.1 GCA_937949585.1 uncultured Acidimicrobiia bacterium | reverse complement strand
CGGCCGGCACGACCGCGCCGGCGAGACCGACGACGACCACCGTGACCACGACTCGGGCCCCCCGAGACGATCGGATCCGAACGAGGCGCGGCACGGGCTCTCCCTCCCCCCCGGCCGGGCGTCGCCCGGCGTCGGTGTCCTGTGGCCGGTTCATCCGTTGCGGACGGTCCGGATCCTTGCCGTCGGGGGCAGTTCCGTCAACGACCGGGGGCGCCGCCCGAAACCCGACTTGGTTGGTCGGGTTTTGGCCGGTAGGCTGCGGGCGTGAGCGCACCCACGCCGTCCGTTCCGTCGACCGCCACCGGTCGCCGTGGGTCGGCCGGGTGGTTCCGCTTCCCCGATCCGGTGAACGAGGTGGCGGCCCGCCTCGTCGCGGCGGGGGTGGTGGTGATGGCGGCTGCGGTGCTCGCCGGCTGGTGGTGGGTGCTCGTGCCGCTCACCTACGGGTTCGTGGCCCGGGTCGCGGCCGGGCCACGGTTCTCGCCGCTCGGGTTGCTCGTCACCCGGGTGGTGGTGCCGCGACTCCCGGTCGCCCCCCGGCCCGTGCCGGGACCGCCGAAACGCTTCGCGCAGTTGATCGGCGCGGTGTTCAGCCTCGCCGCGTCGCTGGCGCACGTCGCGTTCGGTGCCGACTTCGTGGCCCGGGTGCTGCTGGCCGGGCTGGTGTTCGCCGCGACGCTGGAGGCCGCCCTCGGGTTCTGCCTCGGGTGTTGGCTGTTCACCCGGCTCATGCGCTTGGGCCTGATCCCCGCTTCGGTCTGCGCACGCTGCGTCGACGTCGGGCGACCGGTGCGCCCCGCAGCCTGAGCGACCCCGTGGCGCTGCTGCCGACCCCCGAGGTCGCACTGCCCGAGACGGGGGAGCCCCCCGAGGCGCTGCTCGACACGCTCGACGCCCGCCGTCGCCGGGAGCCCGAGCCGCACGCCGGGCGGCTGTTCGCCCTCGTCTACCCGACCGGACGCCCCGATCTCGAGCACCTCGCCACCGCCGTCTCCGAGCGCTACCTCTTCCACAACGCCCTGAACCCGTTCCGGTACCCGGAACTGGCCGCCCTGGAGCGGGAGGTGGTGGGGATGACCGCCGGGCTCCTGCGCCTGCCGCCGGGGGGCGGCGGCACGATGACCTCCGGGGGCAGCGAGTCGATCCTCATGTCGATGCTCGTGAACCGGGCCCGCGCCAGGGTCCGGGGCGTCGAGCGTCCCCAGATCCTCGCCCCGGTCACCGCCCACCCCGCCTACGCCAAGGCCGCCCATTACCTCGACATGGAGGTGGTGCCGATCCCCGTCGGCGGGGACCGCCGCGCCGATCCCGACGCCGCGGCCCGATTGGTGGGCGATCGCACGGCGGTGATCGTCGCCTCGGCGTTCAGCTACCCCCACGGGGTCGTCGACCCGGTGACCGACCTCGCCGCGCTCGCCGCGGCCCACGGCGCCGGCTGCCACGTCGACGCCTGCATCGGCGGGTTCGTGCTGCCGTTCCTGGAACGGCTCGGCCACCCGGTGCCGCCCTGGGACTTCCGGGTCCCGGGGGTGACCGAGATCTCCGCCGACGTGCACAAGTACGGCTACGCCCCCAAGGGCGCCTCGGTGGTGCTGCACCGCGACCCCGACTGGGAGGCCCACCAGGTGTTCCTCTACGACGCCTGGCCCGCCGGCCTGTACGGCTCTCCGGTGGTCGCCGGAGCCCGGCCCGGCGCCCCGATCGCCGCGGCGTGGGCGGTGATGCGCCACCTCGGCGTGGCCGGGTACTGCGAGCTCGTCGGCCGGGTGATGGACGCCTCCGGGCGCCTGCGCGCCTTCATCGAGGCCCACCCCGATCTCACGATCGTCGGCGATCCGGTCGGGCCGGTGTTGGCGTGGTGCTCGCCGCACGGGCCGCTCGGTGCGGTGGCGGAGGCGATGGAGGCCCGGGGATGGGCGCTGAACCGGCTCGGCGACCCACCGGGCCTCCACGTGATGCTCTCCCCGGTCCACGCCGACCTCGTCGACGACCTGGTCGCCGACCTCGCCGCCGCGCTCGTCGAGCACGGCTCCGGGGGCGCCGCCGCGGCACGCTACGCCTGAGCGCGGCCCGTCGCGGTCAGTCGGGTTCCGGTTCGACACCGGCCGCGGGACCGGCGGTGGTGTGCGGTGAGCCGCGGGGGGTGATGCGCCGACCGGTGATCTCGGTCAAGGGGATCCGCACCCAGCGCACGTCCGTGCCCGGCACCCATCGCCGGACCGGCAGGCGGTCGAGGCGGGCCTGCTCGGCGGGGTCGTCGACCACCTCCGCCCGGCCGGCCACCAGCACGCTCCAGCCCCGGTGGTAGAGCGGATCGGCGTCGTCCACCTCGAACGCCACCATCCGGCCCGCCACCGCGGCATCGAGCTTGGTTCCCACCCCGGTCTGGAACACCACGGCGTCGCCCACCGGGTCGAGCGCGTAGCAGACCGGCAGCACCACCGGGGCCGGCGACCCGGGGACCGCGACCCGGCCGAGGTGGTGGGAGGCGAGCAGCACCCGGCACTCCCGGGCGTCGAGCGTCCGCAGCTCGTGGAGCGGCTGCATCGCGCTCATCGGGCACGCTCGCGGAAGCGGGCGTAGCGCTCGGCGAGCAGGTCGCGGTCGGGGTGATGCGCCCGCGCCGTCGGCAGCTCGATCGGCGCCTGATGCAGGCCTTGCAGCGAGTGGCGCAGCGTGGGGCCGTCCGCCTCCCGCAGCACGTCGGGCCGGATCTCGATCCGGTAGTCGGGACGAACCGTCAGCAGGTCTGCGTCGTACGCCGCGTGGTGGATCTTGCACATCGCGATCCCGTTGTGGATCACCGGCTCACCGCCGGCCGCGTCGGGACGGATGTGCGCGGCATCCAGGAGCTCGGGGTGACCGAGGCGGCAGAGGGCGCATCGACACGCATAGGCGTGGAGCACCCGGGCCCGGAAGAGCGGCTGGTGCACCCGGTCCCGGACCTGGCGCAGGGCGTACCTCCGGCGCAGGTCCGATGCGGTCTCGTCCAGCGGCGCCGACCAGACGATCTTCTCCGGCTCGTCGAGCGCCACCACGAACTGATGCTGCTCCGGCTCCTCGTGCACGAGCCAGACCGGAAAGACCGGGAGGTACAGCCCCGACGCGATGCCCTGGAACCAGATGAGCGGAGCCCCGGTGCGCATCGCGGTGCGGAGCGCGCGGTTCTCCGCGTGGTCGGGGTCGGAGCCGCGCCACTGGTAGCGCAGGTACCCGTCGGACCCGGGCTCGTCCCGGTAGGGGCGCCGGGACGGGTCGGTCCGGAACACCGTGCGGATGCTCAGGGCCGCGTCCAGCCCGGCGGGTACCCGGATCCCTCGACCACGGTCGAGGAGCGGAACCCGCCGCCCTCGGAACTGGAACCCCTCCACGTCCTCGTACCGCACCGGACCCCCGGTGCGGAGCTGGACGGCCCGGAGGTGGGCGAAGGCCTCGGCCCGGAGGCGCTCGTCGTCGGCACCGGACAGCGGCTCGCGGGCCACGGGACGCGACCGTACCGGAGCGATGGGGGCACGGGCGGCGCGTTACGGTGACGGCCGGTGTCCCCGTCCGACGACCCGATCGCCACGCTGGTGGCGCTGGAGGAGATCCGGCGGCTGAAGCACGCCTACGCGCGCTGCCTCGACACCAAGGACTGGGACGGCCTCGCCGACCTCCTCCTGCCCGAGGCCACGGCCTCCTACGGGGGAGGCACCCATCAGCTCTCCGGCCGCGACGCCGTGCTCGGGTTCCTACGCGACGCCCTGGGGCGCACCGGCGTGCTCACGGTGCACGTGGTGGGGCAGGCGGAGATCGAACTGGACGGGCCCGACGAGGCCCGTGCCACCTGGCGGCTCACCGACGAGGTGATCGACCTCGACCACGGGATCCGGGTCCGGGGGGCGTCGTTCTACGACGACCGGTACCGCCGCGTCGACGGCCGCTGGCGGATCGCGCACACGGGCTACCGGCGGCTCTTCGAGGAGCTGGTGCCCCGCCCGCCGGACACCCGGCTGACCGCGTCGTGGTGGCACACCGACGGTCGTTCCCGCTTGGGGGGTCCCCGGCCGTGAGCGGTGCCGGAGCGACGTTCGATCTGCTGGTGCGGGGCGGGCTGGTGGTCGACGGGACCGGGGCACCGGGCCGGGTCGGCGACGTCGGTATCACCGGGGACCGGATCGCCGCGGTCGGCGACCTCGACGGTGCCCGGGCCCGACGGGTGATCGACGCCACCGACCGGCTGGTCGTCCCGGGCTTCGTCGACCTGCACACCCACCTCGACGCGCAGGTCGGCTGGGACCCGCTGCTCACCTCGTCGTGCTGGCACGGGGTCACCACCGTGATCATGGGCAACTGTGGCGTGACGTTCGCCCCGGTGCGGCCCGACCACCACGACCTGCTGGCCGAGATGATGGAGTCGGTCGAGGACATCCCCGCCGCCGCGATCCGCGACGGCCTGCCGTGGAGCTGGGTCACCTACGGCGAGTACCTCGCCGCGCTGGAACGGCTGCCCAAGGCCGTCGACGTCGGGGGCATGGTGGGGCACTGCGCGCTCCGCACCTATGCGATGGGGGAGCGGGCGGCCGACGCCGAGGCGCGGCCCACCGAGGACGAGCTCGCCGAGATGGCGGACCTGGTGACCGAGGCGGTCGCGGCCGGGGCGCTGGGGTTCTCCACCTCCCGCACCCTGCGCCACCGCGTGCCCGACGGGAGGTTCGTGCCCGGCACCTTCGCCGGGACCGCCGAGCTCCTCGCCCTCACGGCACCGCTCGGCGAGGCCGGCCGGGGGATGGTCGGCTGCAGCCCCCGTTTCGACGGGGACGGTCCGGCCGAGCCCCGCGTCGCCGCGGAGCTGACCTGGATGCGGGCCGTGGCCCGGGCCACCGCCCGACCGGTCACCTTCAACCTCTCGCAGACCCCCGAGCAGGGCGAGCACTACCGACGGGCGATGCAGCTCGCCGCCGAGGGGCGCGACGACGGGCTGATGATCCGTCCGCAGACCACCTCCAAGTGCGTCGGGGTGCTGTACTCGTTGGCCAACGCCACGCCGTTCGACCGTCACCCTCCTTGGCGGGCGTTGCAGGGTCTGCCGCGACGGCAGCGCCTGGCGGTGCTCGCCGATCCGGTCCGGCGGGCCGAGCTGGTGGCCTGCGCGCAGCACGAGGACGGCAGCCGGTTCTTCCTCGTGGACGACGAGCCGCCTCGCTTCGACAACCCGCCCGAGCGTTCGTTGGCCGCCCTGGCCCGGTCGGCCGGGACGAGCCCGGTGGAGGTGTTCGTCGACGCCTGCCTGCGCACCGGCGGCCGGGCCCTGGTGGTGTGGCCCTTGCTCAACCAGGACCAGGCGGCGATCGCCGAGATGCTCACGACGCCCGGGACGCTGCTCGGGTTGGCCGATGCCGGTGCCCACGTCGGTCAGATCATCGACGCCGGCCAGCCCACCTGGTTCCTCACCCACTGGGTACGGGGGCGCTCGCTGCTGCCGCTGGAGGACGCGGTACGCAGGCTCACCGCCGACACCGCGACGTTCGCCGGCCTGGCCGACCGGGGTGTGCTCGCCCCCGGGTTCCGGGCCGACCTGAACGTCGTCGACTGGGATCGCCTGGCCCTCGACCTGCCGGAGTTCGTGCGCGACCTGCCGCACGGTGCGGGGCGCTGGGTCCAGCGGGCCCGGGGGTACGAGGTCACCGTCGTCGGGGGGCAGGTCACCTTCGAGGCGGGCGAGCACACCGGGGTGTTCCCCGGTCGCCTGGCCCGGCCGACGACCGGGTCGGACCGACCCCGTCCGTGACCGGGTTCGTGACGGGGTTCGCAACGGTTCTCCGGCAGACGCCTTGACCTGACGTTCACGTCAGCTAACGTTGGGTGAACCTTCGGACGCGTGGGGGGTGCGTCATGCGGCGTGTGGTCCGCTCGTCGTGGGCAGTGTTGGCCGTCTGTCTCCTCCTTGCCGCCGCGTGCGGCAACGAGCCGTCGGGTGACGGTGGGGGATCGGGTGCCGGCGGTCGGAAGTCCGCCGACGTCTTCGCCGACCTGAAGCGGGTACCCGAACCCGACCCGTGCCCCGGCGACGAGCCCGGGGTGAGCGCCACCGAGATCAAGGTCGGGGTCATCGTTCCCAAGAGCGGGGTTCGGGCCACGTCGTTCGCGCCGGCCGAGGCGGGGATCCGCGCCCGGGTCGCCAAGGCGAACGACACCGGGGAGCTCGGGGACCGCAAGATCTCCCTCGTCGTGGTCGACGACGCCAGCGACGCGGCGCGCAACACCGAGGTGGCACGGCAGCTCGTCGAGTCGGAGAAGGTGTTCGGGATCATCGAGGTGAGCGACCAGGCCGACGGGTCGGCTCCCTACCTGCACGACCGGGGCATCCCGGTCACCGGCTGGCACGTGGGGCGCACCGTGTGGAGCCGCTACCCGAACATGTTCAGCTTCCGGCTCACCAAGGACCGCGACCCGGCCTTCTACACCACCCGCAACGGCGACGTGGTCCGCCGCCTGGGCGGGACGAAGGTGGCCCTGGTCGGCGGGGGCAACCAGTCGAGCGCCACGTTCGTCCGGCAGGTCGCGGCCGCGATCCGCAAAGGCGGTCAAGTCGAGGTCGTGTACACCACCACCGACATCCCCTCCGACCAGCGCGACTTCACCGCCGTCGTGCAGCGGATCAAGGAGTCGGGAGCCGACTCGCTGATCACCGGGATGGACTTCCTGCAGAACACGTCGCTCTCCGACCAGCTCGCCAAGGCCGGTGTCGACCTGAAGGTGATCATCTTCCCCGGGGGCTACGACCCCCGGGTGCTGTCGATCCCAGGCGTGGAAGGCGCGGTGTTCGGCCTGGAGTTCAAGCCCTTCGAGCTGAACCCGCCCGCCTTCAAGGAGTTCGACCGGTGGGCGCCGCCGGAGGCGGCCCGCAACCAGCCCACCTACGTGGGCTGGCTGTCGGCGGAGACCTTCGTGGCCGGGCTCAAGGAAGCCGGTCTGGGTTGTCCGACCCGGAAGGCCTTCATCGCCAACCTCCGACTGGTCGACGACTGGACGGCCGGTGGTGCCTTCGACCCGGTCGACTGGCGGTCCGAGTTCGGCCGTGAGTTCCAGTGCCTCTACTACGTGAAGGTCGAGGACGGAGCGTTCCGGCCGCTGTTCGACGGGAAGGAGCTCTGCGGCACCCGTATCCGGGTCGGTACGTGAGCCGCCACGGGGCCGGGCCGGGGGTGATGTCGAGCACGTGAGGCGATGACCCCGTACCTCGTCGGCGGGCTCGTCGTGGGCAGCGTCTACGCGCTCGCCGCGCTGGGGCTCATCCTCACCTACACCTCCTCCCGGGTGTTCAACTTCGCCCAGGGTGCGCTGGCGTTCTTCTGTGCGCTCACCTTCCGGGAGCTCGTCGTCGAGCACGGCTGGCCGGCCGTCCCGGCGGCCCTGGTGGTGGTGGGTCTGCTCGCCCCGCTGATCGGGCTGGCCCTGTGGGCGGTGCTGTTCCGCCACCTCACCCACGCGCCGCCCCACGTCCGGCTGGTGTCGACGATCGGGTTGTGGGTGGCGGTGCCCCCGGTGGCCCGGATCCTCTACGGGCACGAGGAGATCTACGACCGGACCGGGTTGGGGCCCCAGCCCCCGCACGTCTACCGGCCCCTCGGGGTGGTGGTCGACTCGGATCAGCTCATCGTGCTGGGGGCCACGGTGGCGATCGCCCTGGGCCTGGTGGTCATGATGCGGGCCACACCGTTCGGCCTCGCGGTGCGGGCGACGGTCGACGCCCCGGTCATGGCCGGGGTGGCCGGCATCGACACCCGCCTCGTCGGGGCGGCGACCTGGATGATCGGCACGGCCCTGGCCGGCGCGTCGGGGGTGCTGCTCGCCCCGTTGCGGGGGTACCAGGAGACGCAGTTCACGTTCCTGCTCCTGGGGGCCTTCGCGGCGGTGGTGATCGCCCGGATGCACAGCCTGGTGGCGGGCGTGGCCGGTTCGCTGCTCATCGGACTGGCCCAGAACCTCGCCCAGTCCAGTCCCTTCGAGCGCGTCCTGGTCTCGGTGTTCGGGGAGAACAGCGTGCTGCAGCGCGGGCTGGTGCCCTCCATCCCGTTCCTGCTCATGCTGGTGTTCCTGGTCGCCTACCGGGGTCTGCAACGGGAGCGGTTCACGACCGACACCCGCGCGCTGCGCCCGAGTACGACCGTCTCGTCGGAGGAGGCGGTGGGCCCGGGAAGCCGCCGGCGCCGAGCGCTGCCGTTGCTGGTGGGGGTGGCGGTGGTCCTGGTGCTGCCCGAGGTCCTCTCGGGGCGGTGGCAGGCGGTGGTGGCCAAGGGCCTGGCCCTGGCCGTCGCGATGCTCTCCTACGTGGTGCTCACCGGCCAGGGAGGCATGATCTCGCTCTGTCAGATCACCTTCGCCGGGATCGGCGGGGCGCTCACCGCGCAGCTCGCCACCGCCTGGGGATGGCCGGTCCTGCCGTCGATCGTCGTCGCCGCGCTGGTGGTGGTGCCGGTGGGGCTCCTGGCCGCGTTGCCCAGCCTCCGGCTCGGCGACCTGTATCTGGCCCTGGCCACCCTGGCCTTCGCCGAGCTGGTGCAGAACCTGTTCTTCCAGCTGGAGCGGATCAACAACTTCGACTCCGGGGTCCGGGTCCCGCGGCCGGTGCTCGGCCCGGTGAACTTCGGCGACGACCGGGCCTTCTACTACTTGCTGGTGGTCGCGTTCTTGGTGGTGGCACTCCTGGTGCTCAACCTGCAGCGCTCCACCACCGGGATGGCGCTCGACGCGCTGCGTTCCAGTGAGGCCGCCGCCGCCACGGTCGGGGTCGGCATCGTGCGGGCCAAGCTCGCCGCCTTCGGCGTGTCGGCGTTCATCGCCGCCCTGGGTGGGGGGTTCTACGTGACCTACGCCCGTATCGCCCAACCCGCCCAGGCGTTCAACGCGCTGCTCGGGGCCGTGTGGCTGGCGGTCGTGGTGACCTGGGGGGTGCGGTCGGTGGGCGGGGCGCTCGCCGCCGGGCTGGCGCTGGCCGTGCTGCCCCAGCTGTTCTCGGAGCACCTCTCCGGGGGGTGGCTCGAGGTCCCGACGGTCCTGTTCGGTCTCGGGGCCATCGCCTTGGCCCGCGAACCTCGGGGTGTGCTCGTCCAGGTGGCCGAACGACGGCGGGAACGGCGTGCGGCGCGGGCCCGCCGCCCGGCGGTGGCGGGGGTGTCGTGACCGGCACGCCGGTGCTCGCCGTGCACGACGTGCACGTCCGTTTCGGCGGGGTCCGGGCGTTGGACGGGGTGCACCTCACCGTCCCCCCCAGGCGGATCGTCGGGCTGCTGGGACCGAACGGTGCGGGCAAGACCACCCTGTTCGGCGTGATCTCCGGCTTGCTGCGGCCGCAGCAGGGCCGGGTGCACCTTGCGGGACGCGACGTCACCGGTCTCCCACCGGCCCGCCGCAGTCGGGCCGGGCTGGCCCGCACCTTCCAACGCCTCGAGCTCTTCGAGCACCTCACCGTCCGCGAGCACCTCTCCCTGGCCTGGCGGATGCGCCGCGGTCGGATGCGACTGTTCGCCGACCTGGCCGGGCTCACCGCCCGTGCCTCGCGGGACGAACGGGCCCGGGTGGACGAGCTCCTCGAGCTCTTCGAGCTCGGCGGCGTCGCCGATCAGCCCGCCACCCACCTCCCGCTGGGCACGGGCCGGGTGGTGGAGGTGGCCCGGGCGGTCGCCACCGATCCGGTGGTCCTGCTCGCCGACGAGCCGTTCTCCGGCCTGTCGGCGGAGGAGACCCGACGACTCGCGGCGGTGTTCGGCCGCCTGCGCGACGAGCAGGGCCTGGCCGCCTGCATCGTGGAGCACGACGTGGAGACGGTGCTCGAGCTGGCCGACCTGGTCACGGTGCTCGACTTCGGCGTGGTGATCGCCGACGGTACGCCGGTCGAGGTTCGGGGCGACCCGGCGGTGCAAGCCGCCTACCTGGGGGTGGCGACGTGAACGACGCGCCGGCCCGCCTCGAGGTCCGGGCCGTGAGCGTCGCCTACGGTGAGGTTCGGGCCTTGCGTGACGTGTCGTTGCGGTTGGAGGCCGGCCGCAGTCTGTGCGTGCTGGGTGCCAACGGTGCGGGGAAGAGCTCGCTGGCCGCCGTCGTCGCCGGTGTCGTGGCGCCGGCGTCGGGCCGGGTCCTCATCGACGGGACCGACGTCACCGGTTGGCCGTCGCACCGTCGTCAGCGGGTCGGGGTGGCCTACCTGCCCGAAGGTCGGGGCATCTTCCCGCACCTGTCGGTCGTCGACAACCTGAAGGTGCTGCTGCGCCGGTCGGTTCCGTCCTCCGCCCGTCGCCGGGTGCTCGAGGAGGCCTTCGCCCGGTTCCCGGTCCTGGCCCACCGACGACGCCTGCCGGCCGGGCGGTTGTCGGGGGGGGAACAGCAGATGCTCGCACTGGCCCGGGTGCTGGTCGCCCCACCCCGTCTGCTCGTGGCCGACGAACCGTCGTTGGGACTGGCCCCCCGGTTGGTGGACGAGGTGTTCGCGGCGTTGCGGTCGGCTCGGGACGAAGGGGTGACCGTGCTGCTGATCGAGCAGTACGTGGAGCGGGCCCTCGACTTCGCCGACGACGCGGTCGTGCTGCAGCGGGGACGGGTGGCCTGGTCGGGACCCGCTGCGGAGGCGACCGAACAGGTGGCGGCCGGGTACTTCGGTGAGGGGGCCGCCTCGCCGGCCGGTCCATGAGCGGCCTCAGCGAGTGAGGCAGGAGCGCAGGAACCGATTC
The DNA here is from genome assembly GCA_937949585.1 of uncultured Acidimicrobiia bacterium. GTDB lineage: Bacteria > Actinomycetota > Acidimicrobiia > IMCC26256 > CALEDW01 > CALEDW01. Next base: position 10,222 of record CALEDW010000297.1, on the reverse strand, counting down.
AGCGCGGGCGTGAGCTCGGCCTCCCCGGGCTCGCCGATGCGACGGTTGACGTCGGCGTGGCTGAAGTGGGGCAGGTCGAGCACCGTCACCGCCACCCCCGCGGCCCGCAGTGCGGCGGCGTAACGGTCGACCTGCCCTGTTCGGGGTGGTCCGCCCCGGCGGACCAGGAAGGTGTCGGGGATCCCCGTGCCCGCCCGCACGTGGGTGATGGGTGACGCCTCCCGCCAGGCGTCGGGATCGGTGCCGAACACCACCCGGTAGAGGGCGCCCAACCGACCCGGGCGGCGGGCGGCGGCGGCGACGTCGAAACCCTCGGTGTCGAGCGGCGCGACGCAGTCCAGCGCTTCCGGCCCCAGGCCGTGCGCACCGAGCAGGCGGGGGTCGACCGCCACCGCAGCGGCGATCCCCGCCCCGGCCGAGTGGCCCACCAGGGCGACGCGCTGCGGATCCCCCCCGTGCCGGGAGATCTGCCGGTGGACCCAGGCCAGCGCGGCGGCGACGTCCTCGTTGTGGGTGGGCCAGCGGATCGGCTCGGCGGCCCCGGGGTCGGTGAGCCGGTAGTTCACGCTCACCAGCACGTAACCCCGGTCCGGGAACCACCGGCGCTTGTCCCCCAGGTTGGCCTTGTCGCCGACCATCCAACCGCCGCCGTGCACCCAGACCACCACCGGGGCCGGGCAGCCCCGGGTGGGTGGGTACACGTCGAGGCGCCGGAGGGGGTGCTCGTCGGCGGTGTAGGCGACGTCGCGGGCACCACGGCCCGGGCACGTTCCCGGCACCGGGCGCGGCGCGCCGGTCGCCGGGCGGTCGACGGCGCCGGGGCCTGCTGCCCGGCCGCCGCCGCCACCGCCGCCGCAGCCGGCCGTGGCGAGCAGCCAGGCCAGTGCCACCGCGGCGCCGCGGGCGGCGGGCCGGCGTCTGATCGCCGTGTGACGCACCCCGCGATCCTCCCACCCGCCGGTGAAGGGAACGTGAGCCGCAGATGAGCGGGACGTGAGGCGACCGGGCGCCCCGCCGTCTGCTACGCATGGCCGCCGTGAGCGCCTGGGAGCTGACCGCGACCGACGAGGGCCGCCACCCGCCGGGGCCCGAGGAGCTCTGGGGCGAGTCGTGGTATCTCGACTGGTGCGCCCCCGACGGGAGCCATGGCGGGTACGTCCGTCTCGGCTTCTACCCCAACCTGGGGGTGGCGTGGTGGTGGGTGGCGGTCGTCGAGGCCGGGCGGGGACCGGTGATCGTGATGGACCACTCGCTGCCCGTCCCGGCCGAGGGGCTGGCCTTGCCCGACGTCGAGCTGGTGCCCGGGGCCGGCTTCGCCGAGTTCCGGGTGCGGGCCGACTCGGAGGGGGTCCGCCACACCCGCCCGTCCGGTCCGCTGCACGGCGACGCCGGTGAACCGGTCCCGGTCCGCCTCGACCTCACCTGGCACGCGGCGGGACCTCCGTTCCCGTACTCGATGACGACCCGCTACGAGCTGAGCTGCACGGTGGGCGGCACCGTCACCGTGGCCGGGCGGGAGATCCCCGTCGACGGGCCCGGTCAGCGCGACCACTCCTGGGGGTGGCGCGACTGGTGGATGTTCCCCTGGAGCTGGACGTCGGGCCGACTCGACGACGGGCGGGCCTTCCACGCCGCCCGCTCCCTGCTCCCCGACGCGCTGCTGTTCGCCACCGGCTACGTGCTCGGGTCCGACGGACGACTCGAGCCGACCGAGGAGGTGGACGCCGCGCCGCAGGTCGACGACACGGGCCTCGTGCCCCGCTCGGAGCACCGCATCGACGGACTGGACCTGCGGGCCGAGGCGCTGGCGCACGCCCCGCTGCTCCTCGTCGCCGACGACGGGCGCACCAGTGCGTTCGCCCGATCGCTGTGCCGGTTCAGCGATCCTGCCGGGGGCGCCGGGGTGGGCTGGTGCGAGTGGAACCGGCCGCTGCCCCCCGTGCCGCCCGGCGGGGCCTGAGCCGGCGGGGCCGGCTCACCGGGGGACGACCCGGAACGCACCCCGCATGGAGGGGTGGATCCGGCAGAAGAACGTGTAGGTCCCCGGCGGCAGGTCCTTGGGGGTCTCCCAGGTGACCCGCCCGGCCGTCGGCGGCCCGGCGATGCCCAGCTCCCCGGAATCGAAGGCCACCGGCCCGTCGGCCAGCGGGTAGGCGACGCCGGTGGAACGGTTGCACGGCGCCCGGCACGAGGTGATCGTGTGCCAGATCCCGTTGTCGAGCGGGGCGTCGCGGTTCACGAACCGCAGCGAGTCTCCCTGACGCACCACCGGCGGGGCCAGGGGCGCCCCGAGGTCGAAGCCGCCGGGCACGTAGGCGAACTCCACCGAGTCGACCACGGACACCGCAGGACCGTCGGGCAGCGTGCGCGGGTCGGGCGTGTCCGTGCGCGCACCTCCGTGGTTGCGGTTCTCCGGGAGCGGGCCGTGCGTCACCCTGCCCGGTTCATCCACGCGCCGGCGATACGGATCGGGGCCGGTGCCGTCGGCCATCCACAGCACCATGATCCCCATCGACTCGTACCAGGACGCCCGGCGCGTTTCGTAGGTGACCGTCGTGGACAGCACGTCGCCGCGCCGAACCCCGACCCGCCAGTCGGTCCGGGTGGCGGTCATCGACAGGTCCCACGACACCGGGCCCGCCGGCTCGTAGTAGCGGGCCCGGGACCTAAAGAGCCGGATGCGCCCGTCGGGGTGGGCGGCCCCGGCGGCGGCCTTCGTCGGGGCCGCCCCCTCCCGGCGCAGCCACAGCTCGGTGTGCAGTCCACCCGGGTGCAGATGACCGGCGGTGGCGATCAGTACCCCGTCGCGGTCGACGGTCCAGGTGTTGGCCGGCTCCTGCGGGTACGGGTCGGTCCAGTCGTCGGGGTAGGTGATCCGCCCGTCGCGCCCGGTGCCCCGCAGGACGTCGAACACGGGGTAGATCTTGCCGTTCTCGACGTCCATCCAGATCGGGCGGGCCTCGGTGATCCGGCGCGCCGCGGGGACGGTGGCGGGAAGGAACTCGACGTCGTAGGTGAGGTACACCTCGAACGGCGTCGCGGTGAGGTTGTGCAGCATGTAGTTGATGACCCAGCGGTCGGACGTCCGGTACCGGTAGCCGTAGCCGGCGGGGAGGCGCATGATGGTCTTCTCCTCCCCGGCGGCGAAGAACCGCTCCGGGAACCCGGGCACCGTCGGGTCGCGCCGACTCATGTTGAGCCAGACGCCGTGGTGCAGGTGCAGCACGTCCACCCGGGGCACCCGGCCGGACCGCAGCTTCAGGTCGGGGGTGATGCCCAGGACCCACCCGTCGACCGGTGGCTTCTCGACCCGGGGCGGGGTGAACTCGATGTTGTTCTGCCCCGGCTTCACCTCGATGGGCCCGTGGCGGAACCGCAGCACCTTCGCTCCCGGACGGGCCGGCGGTGGGGTGAGGGGACGGCGCACGATCCCGTCGGCGCCCGGACGCAGGGCGGACCGATCCGAGGCCCGTTCCCGTCGTTGCTCGGCGGCCCCGGCCCCGGCGGTGACGGATGTGACGACGGCCAGGGCGGTCACGCCGACCAGCAGCGGACGCAGCCGGCGGGGGGCCGTTCGGGTCGTCATCCCGGCGCCCGGCCGAGGCGGCTCAGCCCGCGGCGGCCCGGTCGCGGGCCACCTCGTCGAGCATCTCGTACTCCGCGCCGGTGTCGGTGAAGTCCTCGAACTCGATGACGCCCAGCTCGGTGAACCGTTCCCGCAGCCAGCCGCCGGCCGCGTCGAGCAGGCCGAGTTTCTTGCAGTTCGGCACGATCTTGGAGAACAGCAGCGTCTGGAACATCTGCTGCTCCGGCGGCCGGTACTGCTCGAGCGTGCGCCGGATGGCCTCGGGATCCACGCCCATCCGTTCCCACACCTCGGCCTGGATGAAGCGCTGCTTCAAGCGGCTGGCCGCGTCGAAGGCGAACTCCTGGCGTTCCCGCAGCTCCGCATCGGACAGCTCCCGGTAGTACTCCTGCAGGCTGAGCACCCCGAACGCGACGTGACGGGCCTCGTCGCTCATCACGTAGCGGAGGATCTTCTTCAGCAGCGGTTCGGTGGTGACCGTGTGCATCATCCCGAATGCGGCGAGCGCCAGGCCTTCCACCATGATCTGCATGCCCAGGTAGGTGATGTCCCAGCGGGAGTCGGCGAGGATGTCGTCGAGCAGCGACCGCAGATTGTCGTTGATGCGGTACTGGCTCGTGAGCTTCTCGTCGAGGTAGCGGGCGAACACCTCGACGTGACGGGCCTCGTCCATCACCTGGGTGGCCGCGTAGTACTTCGCGTCGATCCAGGGGACGGTCTCCACGATCCGGGCCGTGGTGAGCAGCGCCCCCTGCTCGCCGTGCAGGAACTGGGAGAGCAGCGAGCTCTGCATCTCCACCCCCACCTGGAGCCACTCCTTGTCCCCGAAGTGGCGTACGGGGGAGCCGTCGATCTCGGCGAGGGCGTGGAAGCGGGCGGTGGTCCCGCCGCCGAGCTCGTCGGCCACCCGCTCCGGGTCCACGTCGATCGACCAGTCGAGGTCGGTGCTCACGTTCCACTGTGAGGTCTTCGCCTTCTCGTAGAGGCGTACGAGGGCGTCGCGGGACCGTTCGTAGTCCCAGGTGAACTGGGCGTCGATCACCGCCCGCACGGCGTGGGTGACCTCTGTCGGGTTGGGCGTCGGGCTGTGGGTGGAGGTCATCGTCGGCTCCTTCGGGATTGCGGTGGGCGGTCGTTCGGTTTCCGGGTGGCCGTTCGGGTACCACCGATGCCGTGAGGCGTGTCGGCCGGTGGGGCCGGTGGTGCCGCGGCGTCGAGCAGGCGGTCGATGAGCGCCGACCAGGCCTCGGGGTCGGGTGGTTCGAGCTCGAGGGAACGGGCCACCACCGACCCGAGCGCCAGGGTGAGGCACAGGTGCAGGAACGCGTCGCGGTCGACGGCCGGGTCGAGGGCGCCCCGGGTGGCGAGGTCGTCGAGCAGCGCGCCGAGTTGGCGTCGGCGGGTGCCGAGCACTCCGCGCAGGACCCGCGCCAGCTCGGGGTCGCGGGAGGCGGCGGCGATCGCCTCCAGGAGGAGCGGCCGGTGCGCCGCCGGTGCGACGAGCCGGCCGGCGAGCTGCCGAAGGACCTGTTCGGCGCCGTGAGCGGTGGCCCCACCCAGCAGGTCGGCCACCTCGGCCGTGCTGCACCGGGCGATCGCCGCCAACAGCAGCTCCGCCTTGTCGCGGTAGTTGGCGTAGATCGCGCCGGTGGTCAGGCCGGCCGCCCGGGCGATGTCCTGTACCCGCGCCCGTTCGTAGCCGTCGCGGCGGAACACCTCGATCGCCGCGGTCACGAGCCGGTCCCGGGTCGAGCCGGCCTCACCCGAGGGAACCCGGCCGGCCGCCGTCGGTGCCGGAGCGGTCACCCTCGCAAGATAACGACTATTACGAACGATGTCCAGCGCGCCGGTAGGCGAGCGGCCGGAGCGACCGATCGGGCCCAGCTCGGCGGGCCCACGTCGACGGCGGCGGTGTGGGCCGTCCCGGCGCTGATCTGGGTGAGTGTGCCGGCGAACGCGACGGCCACGGAGCGCTGCCGTCGACGGTCGCGAACCGGACGCCGAGGTTGCGCCGCGTCAACGCAGGCAACGACTTCGAACCGGCTCGCGGCCGTGCCCGCGACCCAGCCGCCACTTCGGTCGCGGCTCAGATCACCGGGCTCGGGCGTAGGCTCCCCGGGGCGCGCCATCCCGAAAGGGGGCTGAGGATGGCACCACGGCACCCGTTCCGTGTCCGGTCCCGGGCGGCCGTACTCGTACTGGTGCTCGCGACGGTCGGGTGCGGGACCGACGATGGTGACGGTCACGGTGACGCCGGTGGTGCACGGACCGAGACCCTGAGCGTCGTGTCCCAGAACCTCCTCCACGGGCTGCACTGCCCGCCGGTCACCGAACGGTGCCACCTCGCCACTCGGGTGGAGCTGTTCGGGCAGCAGCTCCAGGACGCAGGCTGTCCGGCGGTGGTCGGAGTGCAGGAAGCCGACCCCGAGATGGTCGCTCACCTGCGCCGCCTGGCCCGCGACCGGTGCGAGGGTCGGTACCGCCTCGTCGGCGGCGGCGACCCCGGTACGGATCGGGAGGTGGTCCTCACCACGGGACGCGTGGTCGCACACGAACGCGTCCGACTGGCCGGTCCGGTGCGCACCGCGCTCTGGGTGCGGCTCGGCACCGGCGTCGGACTCGTCGACCTGGTGGTGACGCACCTCGCCTCGAGCAGCGACGACCGGCCGTGCGACGCCCGAACCTGCCCGCCGCCGTGTCGTCCCGCCGACCGGCTCAACACCTGCCAGGCCCGTCAGGTCGCCGACCTGCTCGACGAACGGCGGGACCCACAGGCCGTGGGTGTCGTGGCGGGCGATCTCAACGCCACCCCGGATGAGCCGACCCTGGAGGTGTTCCGGTCGCTCGGGTACCTCGACACGCATCGCATGGCCGGGAATCCGGAGTGCGATCCAGGGACCGGGGCCGGGTGCACGGCCGGTCGTGCCGACGACGCACTGGTCGCCCTGGCCGATCCCACCAGCCGGCAGTCGGAGCGGATCGACTACGTCCTGTTGACCCCCGGCCGGCAGTGCCGACCGACGGCGCCCACCGGCCTGTTCGCGCCCGAGCCCGCCCGCCGACCGGGGGCCGGGGTGGTGTTCGCCTCCGACCACACCGGTGTGGTGGCCACGCTCCGGTGCACGGTCACCGCCGTCCAGCGCACCGCGGCCCGCCGTGCCGTCACCCGGGCGACCTCTGGGCCCACGACGACGACCGGGTCCGAGGTGGGTGACGAGCGGGGCCGGGCGGTTCGCCGGGCGTTCGAGACGGTGTTCCAAGGCTCCGATCGTCCGCTCGGCGAACGCATCGCCGCGCTCGAGGACCCCGAGGGTCTCCGGGAGGTGTTCCTCGCCAGGTTCGGCGCGGTCGCCGACCTCGCCGCCCGGGTCACGGTGCGGATCGACGCGCGATCCGGCTCCCGATCGACGGTGGAGACCGGCGGGACGGCGCTCAGATGATCCGGCCGGGGCCGGTGTCGCACACCACCTGCAGACCGGCGGCCATCCACGCCTGCATCCCACCGGCCACGTTGTACGCCTCGAACCCGGCGGCCCGCAGCACCTCGGTGGCCCGGGCGCTGCGCCCGCCCGAGCGGCAGATGCACAGCACCCGGCGACCCGCCGGGAGGGCGGTCGGGTCGAGCCGCCCGAGGGGGACGTGGTGGGCGCCCGGGGCCCGCCCGGCCGCCCACTCCTCGGGCTCGCGCACGTCGAGGAGCAGCGCCTCGCCGTCGGCGTGGGCGTCATGGACGGTGACGGTGGGGACGAGCTGTTCGTCGGGCACGCACCCATTGTGACGGCGGGGTCGTCCGCCGGTCACACCGTGGGGGGCCCGGCCGCCGGACGACGTCCCCTAACCTCGGCGCGGTGCCCGGCCCCCGGGCCGGTTCCGGCCCGGGTCGACGACGAGAGGTGCGCGTGGCCGACGAGCGAGACCACCGGGACGCCGCCGAGCTCGCCCGACGGGCCGGCGAGCTGCTCGTCGAGCTGCGAGGCGGGGACGGGCTCCTCGGGCGGGCGCTCGGCGCCGAGGGCGACCGGCGTTCCCAGGCCCTGCTCGCCCGGCTCCTCACCGAACAGCACCCCGACGACGCGGTGCTCTCCGAGGAGACCGTCGACCGGCCCGAGCGTCGCCTCGGCGCCGACCGGGTGTGGATCATCGACCCGCTCGACGGCACCCGGGAGTACGGGGAGCCCCCCCGGGACGACTGGGCGGTGCACGTGGCGCTCTGGGAGCGCCGCGGGGCAGGCGAACCCGCAGCCGCCGGCGAGGGCGAGCGCTCCGACACCCCCGGGGGCGGGCACGGCCCCCCCGGTACGATCACCGCCGCTGCGGTGGCCCTCCCGGCCCGGGGTCGGGTGCTGGCGACCCCCGCACCACTCGGGCTCTCGGCGCCTCCCCCGTCGCCACGCCCGGTCGGGGCGCGTCGGCTCACCGTCAGCCGTACCCGTCCCCCGGTCGAGACCGAGGCGGTCGCCGCCGCGCTCGGGGCCGAGGTCGTGCCGATGGGTTCGGCCGGCGCGAAGACGATGGCGGTCGTGCTCGGCGAGGTCGACGCCTACGTGCACTCGGGTGGACAATACGAGTGGGATGTCGCGGCGCCCGCCGCGGTGGCCGCGGCCGCCGGGCTGTGGGTGTCGCGCCTCGACGGCGGCCCGCTGCGGTTCAACCAGCCCGACCCCCTGTCCCCGGACTTCGTGGTGTGCCACCCCGACCTCGCCCCGGCGATCATCGCCGCCGCGGCGGCCGTCCACGGCTGAGGTCGCGGTGGGCGAGCCCGGCGTCGACCTCGCTGCCGGCCCGGCCCGCTACCGGCGCGACGGGCACGTCGCCACCATCACCTACCACCGGCCCGAGGTGCACAACGCGATCGACGCCGCGATGCGCCGGCACCTCAACGCGGCGTGGGAACGGTTCCGCGACGATCCCGAGGCGTGGGTGGGGATCGTCACCGGAGCGGGCCGCTCGTTCTGCGCCGGCGCGGACCTGCGCGACCCGGCGGGGGCGGCCGGCACCTGGCCGGGGTCGTTCTGGGAGATCCCGACCGTCAACTCGTTCGAGAGCGGCTTGGAGCTGTGGAAGCCGACCATTGCCGCGGTGGGCGGCGCCTGCCTCGGCTACGGGCTCACCGCGGTGCTGCGTTGCGACTTCGTGATCGCGGCCGACGACGCGGTCTTCGGTTTCCCCGAGGTGCGCCTGGGGCTGGCCACGATCGTCGGTGCGATGCGCCTCCCGACCCGCATCGGCTGGTCGGCGGCGATGGAGATGCTGCTCACCGGCGAGCGGTTCGACGCCGCCTGGGCGGCCGAGGCCGGGCTGGTCTGGAAGGTCGTGCCCCGCGCCGCGCTCATGGAGGAGGCGCACCTCCTCGCCGAGCGGCTGCTGGCCGGCGCACCGCTGGCGCAGCGGGCCACGAAGGAGATCGCGGCGCGAGGCCCCCGGATGGCCTGGGAGGAGGCGCTGCGCCTCGGCGAGTCGCTGCGCCGCCTCGTCGCAGCGAGCGCCGATGCCGCCGAGGGCCGGACCGCCTGGGCGGAGCGCCGCCCGCCCCGCTGGCAGGGGCGCTGATCGCCCGTCGGGTGCGGAACCACGCCTGGCCACGGTGGTTGCCGGCGTCCCGCTCCCCGGGGCGGGGTCGCCTGCGGCTCGATCTCCGGTCGACGCGCTGTGTCATGGCGGCTCGCGATGACCGGAGCTCACCGCGGCCCGGGTGGTCGGTGCGGGTGCGGCGAGCCGCGGGGATCCTGCGGGTGGTGGCGGGGATCCTGCGGGTGGTGGATGGCGTGCACCGCTCCGGGATTCACCCAAGCCGTGCGACGGTTGGCCGAACGTTCGTCGACGCGGGGGACCGCAGCCGCACACCCGTCGCTAGCCTGACGCCATGACGGTGGTGGCCGGGGCGGGGCCGCACCCGCTCGTCGCGCCGGTGGGGCGGAGCGTCACCATCGGGGCGCGCCGGTACCCGCTGGTCCTGCCCCGCCTCAGCGACCCGCGCCTTCACCTGGCCGCCGTCATCCTCACCCTGCACGTCATCGGCCAGACCGCGCTGCGCTTCGACCTGTCGATCGCGCAGATCCTGGTGGCGCTGGGCACCGCCGGGCTGGTGGAGGCCGGGATCACCTTCACCCGACACCGGGTGATCGCCTGGCCGGCCAGCGGGCTCGTGGCCGGCAACAGCGTGGCGTTCATCCTGCGGGTCACCGGCACCGAGCACGGAGACTGGTGGAGCCTGCACGGCGGCTGGATCTTCGCCGCCACGGCCGCCGGCGCGGTGCTGTCGAAGCAGCTCATCCGGGTCGGGGGTCGGCACCTGTTCAACCCGTCCAACGTGGCGCTCGTCGCCTGTTTCCTGCTCCTGGGCTCGTCCCGGGTGGAGCCGCTCGACTTCTGGTGGGGCCCGATGTCACCGGGGCTCGCCGTCGCGCTGGCGGTGATCACCGCCGGCGGGTTCCTCATCCTGCGCCGCCTGCGGATGCTGGCGATCGCGGTGGTGTTCTGGGTCACCTTCGCCGCCGCGCTCGGCCTGCTCGCCGCCTCCGGTCACTGCATGACCGCCCGCTGGCACCTGGGACCGATCTGCGACGGGGCGTTCTGGTGGGTGATCGTCACCTCGCCGGAGATCCTCGTGTTCCTGTTCTTCATGATCACCGACCC
>CALEDW010000296.1 GCA_937949585.1 uncultured Acidimicrobiia bacterium | reverse complement strand
GGCCGGGCGGCGCATAGTCGGGGCTCACCTCGCTCATCACCGCGGCGTGGGTGACCGGGCCGGTGCCGTCGCCGTCGAGCAGCAGCACCGGACCCCGCATCGGCGGGGCGGGCAGCGCGAACCAGCACGCCGCGACCGGGCGAGAGGCCACCGGTGGGACGGCACCGCCGAGCAGCCGGTGAGCCCCGGGACCGTCGGTGGCGACCACCACCGCCCGGGCGGCGATGCGCTCACCGTCGGCGAGCACCACCGTGGTGCCGTCCAAGGCTGCCACCGGGGTGTGGAGGCGCACGCTGTGGGGGGCGAGCTCCGCCGCGAGCATGCGGGGGATCTCCCCCATCCCGCCCCGGGGCACCCCGGCCCGCCCGACCGCCAGGGTGCGCAGCACCAGCTCGGCCATGCGGGCCGAGGCGCCGAGGGTCGGGTCGAGCTGGATCCCGCCGAGCAGAGGGCGCCAGAAGCCCCCGATCATCCGGGCCGAGAACCCGAGCGCCTCCAGGCGCGCCCGGGTGGTCGCGTCGGGGCGGCGCAGCAGGTCGCGGGGCGTGCTGCGTACCAGCCGGCGCACCCACGCCGCCAGGCGCAGCTTGTCGGCCGGGCCGCCCACCGGCGCGGCGATGGTGGACGGCAGCGTCGCCGGGGCCCGGATGGGATCCCCCACCTCCCACCAGCGGCCGTTGAGGCGCACCCGTGCCGCCGACGCGAACCACCGCAGGTCGAGCGGGCGGGCCGCCAGCCGCCAGTGCAGCACCGGGTACGCCTCGAGCAGGACCTGGAATCCCCGGTCGAGCCGGTACCCGTCGAGCACCTCGGTGCGCACCCGACCGCCCACCTCACCGTCGGCTTCCAGCACGAGGGCCTCCACCCCGGCGGCCTGCAGGTCCCGGGTGCAGGTGAGCCCGGCCAGACCCGCGCCGACGACCGCCACGTCGACCCGCTCAGGCACGCGCCGACCCCCTGGGACCCCGGCGCCCCCCGGCGACGGGCACGGCACGTTCGGGGGTACCGGCGGTCACGGCGTGACCTCCCCACCGGCGCGTCGCCCGAACACCCAGTAGCCCCGGACGTGCGCGTGACCGCGGGGTACGCCCCGCGGTCCGAACAGCCACCTCCGCAGCCGCTGCATCGCCGCGGCCTCCCCGGCGGCCCAGATCCGGGTGTCGAGCGGCCAGTCGGTGCCCTGCAGGGCCTCCAGCAGCGCCGCGCCGGGCGGACCGTCGCCCACGGCCCGGTGCCGGTGCAGCACCGCTGCAGACGGCAGCGGGAGCGGAGGGCAGCACTCCGGGTCGACGAGCTCCACGTGGATCATGAGCGGCGTGGGAGGAGCCGCCTCGCAGAGCGTGGCGATCGCCGGGAGCGCGGTCTCGTCCCCGGCGAGGAGGTGGGCGGGGGCGTGGGGGTCGAACGTGTAGCCACGACCCGGGCCCGACACCGCCGCCGGGCTCCCCGGCTCGGCGGTGGCCGCCCACGACGACGCGGCGCCGTCGCCGTGGAGCACCACCTCGACGTCGAGGGTCCCGGCCGCCGGGTCGACACGGCGGGGGGTAAGGGTCCGGATCGTCGGCCGGCGTCCGTCGGGGAGGAGGAACTCGTTGCCGGTCCAGGTGGGGAGCACCAGGGAGCCGTCGGGCTCGAGCGCCGACTCTCCGCTGGGTACCAGCACCCGCACGCTGGCGGCGGGGCCGGGCCGGGGGAACCCGACGAGCGCGGCGCCGGCCAGCGTCACGCGCCCGAGCCGGGGGGTGACCGGGGTGCGGGCCCGCACCACCACGGGACCGAACGGCGGGGGCGGGCGCCGACCCGGCACCCCGCCGCTGCGCTCAGCCACGAGCCGCCGCGGCCGGCCGGGACCGCGCCACCGCGAGGAACAGCCCGGCGGCGACGAGCATCCAGGCCGCGACGTACCCGAACGCCACCCGGGCCCCCAGCGTGCTCCAGATGACGCCGGCGATCCCCGAGGCGGCGAGGTTGCCGATGCTCTGCACGCCGGCCAGCAGCCCGAACGCCGAGCCCCGCACCGCCGCCGGGGCCAACGCCGCGACCGCGGCCGCCTCGGCGGTCTCCATCGCCGCGATCCCCACCCCGGCGAGCACGAACCACGGCAGCAGCCCGGGCATCCCGCCCACACCGGCGGCGAGGCCGGCGTAGGCGGCGACGAACGCGGTGCTGCCGAGCACCAAGGTTCGTGCCGTTCCCCGCCGGTCGCTGTGACGTCCGGCCGGCACGCTCCCGACGGCGGCGACGGTGTTGTACACGAGGTACAGGGCGAGCGCCATCTGCGTGGCCCGGGTGGCGCTCCGCCCCGGGGAGAGCAGCTCGGTGGCCCGCAGGATGAGCAGCGTGGCCGCCACGTTGCCGACCTCGAACGCCGTGATCCCGGCCATCACCGGCCGCAACGGGCCGGACAGCGCCTCCCGCCAGCGCAGCCGGACCCGGCTGCGCCGACTGCGCCCGGCGTGGGGGGCGCGGCGGATCGCGACCACGATCGCGCCGGCGGCGGCGAGCCCGAAGACGGTGGAGATCAGGATCGCCGAGCGGGCCCCCAAAAGACCCACGAGCACGATGGCCAGCAGCGGGCCGACGATCGCCCCCACGTTGTCCATCGCCCGCTCGAACCCGTAGGCCCGGCCGTAGGAGGCGGTGGGGACCACGTCGGCGAGCAGGGCGTTGCGGGCCGGGACCCGCAACCCCCGCAGGCCCCAGGCCCCGCTGCGCAACACCCCGACCTGCCAGGGCGCC
>CALEDW010000295.1 GCA_937949585.1 uncultured Acidimicrobiia bacterium | reverse complement strand
TCCGGTGCGCCCGCCGCCGGCCCTCAGCGCGGCCATCGCGCTGTGCGCCGTCGTGGTGCTGGTGGTGGGCATCTACCCGCAGATCTTCGCCCGTCTCGGCGACCTCGCGGCCGGGGGCTGAGCGACGGAGGCGTTACGGCGCCGCATCGAACGGGAAGGCCCGGTCCCGTTCCGCACCTTCGTGGAGGTGGCGCTCTACGATCCCGACGCGGGCTTCTACACCGCCGGCGCCGGCGCCGGTCGGGCCGGCGCCGACTACCTCACCAGTCCCGAGGTCGGCCCGCTCTTCGGCGAGCTCGTGGCCCGGGCGCTCGACCGGTGGTGGGACCGGCTCGGCCGCCCCGACCCCTACCTGGTCACCGAGCTGGGCGCCGGTCGCGGCCGGCTCGCCCAGCAGGTCCTGCGGGCCCGCCCCGCCTGTGCGCCGGCCCTGCGGTACCTGTGCGTCGAGCGCTCCCCGGCCCTGCGCCGCCGCCAGGCCGCCTCGCTCCCCCTGGAACCGCCGACGGTCGTGCTCGGGCCGGTGCTCGGCGACGAGGAGAGGATCGAGGTGGAGGCCGGGCGCGGTCCGCTCGTGGCGTGCCTCGACGAGCTCCCCCGGCTCGGGGTCGACGGGGTGGTGCTGGCGAACGAGGTGCTCGACAACCTCCCCTTCGACGTCGTCCGCCGCTCCCCGGACGGGAACTGGCAGGAGCTGCGGGTGGCCTGGGGGCGCACCGGACCCGAGCGGCTCTGGACGGCGGCCGAACCGGATCTCGCCGCCTGGTGCGCGGACCTCGACGTGCCCGCCGGGGTCGAGGTGCCGGCCCAGCGCGCCGCCGAGCAGATGGTCCGGGACGCGGTCCACGCGTTGCGCCGCGGGGTGCTGGCGATCATCGACTACGCGGCCACGATCGGCGAGATCACCGCCGGGCGGCGCTGGTTGCGCACCTACCGGCACCACGCGCCCGGCGGCGACCCGTTGCAGGAGCCCGGTGACCAGGACGTCACGGCCGACGTGCTCGTCGAGACGCTACGGCGCGCCGTTCGGCGGGCCGGGGCGACGCTGCTCGCCGAGCGGTCCCAGGCGGAGTGGCTGGCCGAACTCGGGATCCACGAGCTCGTCGAGGAAGGCCGGCGCCGCTGGTCGCAGGGCGCGGCCGGCGGCGGTCTCGAGGCGTTGGCGGGCCGCAGCCGCGGCCTGGAGGCGGCCGCGCTGTGCGATCCCACCGGGCTCGGGGCCCACCGGGTGTTCCTGGCCGGGGTCGGGATCGGTCCCGAGGGCGGTTGCTAGCCTCCCCGCCCGATCGTCCGGACCGTCGACCGGGGGGGAGGAAGCGGGATGGCGGAACCGCTCGAGGCGCTGCTGGAGGAGGGACGAACGTTCCCGCCGCCGCCGGAGTTCGCAGCCCGTGCCCTGGTCCGCGACCGGGGCCTGTACGAGCGTGCGGACGCCGACCCGGAGGGCTTCTGGGCCCACCAGGCCGCCGAGCTGCTGCACTGGGATCGCCGCTGGGACCGGGTGCTCGACTGGGACCTGCCGTTCGCCCGCTGGTTCGTCGGTGGTCGGCTCAACGTCGCCTACAACTGCCTCGACCGGCACGTCGAGGCCGGCCACGGCGACCAGGTCGCCTACCTCTGGGAGGGCGAGCCGGGGGACCGACGCCGGATCACCTACGCCGAGCTGCTCGCCGAGGTCTGCCGGCTGGCCAACGCCCTGCGGGGTCTGGGGGTGGGGCGAGGCGACCGGGTGGCGATCTACATGGGCATGGTGCCCGAGCTGCCGGTGGCGATGCTGGCCTGCGCCCGCATCGGCGCCGCGCACTCGGTGGTGTTCGGGGGGTTCACCGCCGACTCGCTGCGCGACCGCATCAACGACGCCGAGGCGAGCGTGCTCATCACCTGCGACGGGGCGTGGCGACGCGGCAACGTCGTGCCGTTGAAGGAGATCGCCGACGCGGCGATGGCCGCCACCCCCACCGTCCGGCACTGCCTCGTCCTGCGCCGCACCGGCCAGGACGGCGTGCCGATGACCGAGGGGCGCGACCGGTGGTGGCACGACGTCGTCCCCGATCACCCCGCCACCTGCGCGGCCGAGCCGATGGACGCCGAACAGCTCCTGTTCCTGCTCTACACCTCGGGCACCACCGGCAGACCCAAGGGCATCATGCACACCACCGGCGGCTACCTCACCCAGGTCGCCTTCACCCACCGGTACGTGTTCGACCTGCACCCCGAGACGGACGTGTACTGGTGTACCGCCGACTGCGGTTGGGTGACCGGCCACTCCTACATCGTCTACGGCCCGCTGGCCAACCGGGCCACCAGCGTGATGTACGAGGGCAGCCCCGACTACCCGGACAAGGACCGGTTCTGGGCCATCGTCGAGCGGTACGGGGTGACGATCCTGTACACGGCCCCCACCGCGATCCGCACGTTCATGAAGTGGGGGACCGAGTACCCCGAGCGCCACGACCTGTCGAGCCTGCGGCTGCTCGGCAGCGTGGGGGAGCCGATCAACCCCGAGGCGTGGGTCTGGTACTGGCAGCACATCGGCGGCGGGCGTTGCCCGATCGTCGACACCTGGTGGCAGACCGAGACCGGCGCGATCATGATCAGCCCTCTGCCCGGCCTCACCGTCTGCAAGCCGGGCAGCGCCACCCACCCGCTCCCGGGGATCGCCGTCGACGTGGTCGACGACGGCGGTCGCAGCGTGGGGGTGCCGGGGGGCGGGTACCTGGTGCTCACCCGGCCTTGGCCGTCGATGCTGCGGGGGATCTGGGGGGATCCGCAGCGCTACCACGACACGTACTGGTCGCGCTTCGAGGGCCGCTACTTCGCCGGTGACGGGGCGAAGTGGGACGCCGACGGCTACCTGTGGCTCCTCGGTCGGGTCGACGACATCATGCTGGTGAGCGGGCACAACATCTCCACCACCGAGGTCGAGTCGGCGCTCGTCGACCACCCCGCGGTCGCCGAGGCGGCAGTGGTCGGCAAGACCGACCCGATCACCGGCCAGGCCGTCTCCGCGTTCGTGATCCTGCGATCCGGCTACGAGGCCTCCGACGAGCTCGTCGCCGAGCTGCGCGAGCACGTCGCGCGCCTCATCGGGCCGATCGCCCGGCCGAAGACGGTCCTGTTCACCGAGGACCTGCCCAAGACCCGTTCCGGCAAGATCATGCGTCGGTTGCTGCGCGACGTGGCCGAGGACCATGCGCTGGGCGACACCACGACGCTCGCCGACCCGGCCGTCGTCGAGCAGATCAAGGCCCGGTACCTGACCACGGCCGCCGACGAGGAGTGACGGCCGTCCCGGAGCGCCCGGCGCACCCCGAGCACTGGATCTGGCGGGACGGGCCGGTCCCGCCGGGCCCGGCGGTGGTCGTCGACCTCGACGGGGTGCTCTCCGACGCAGCCCGCCGCCAGCACTACCTCGAGGCGCCGCGGCGCGACTGGCGGGCCTTCTTCGACGCCTGCGGCGACGACCCCGTGATCGAGGAGATCAAGGTCCTGCTGGACCTCCTCGACGCCCGCCTGGCGGTGATCCTGCTCACCGCCCGGCCGCTGCGGGTGCACCTGCTCACCGAGGCCTGGCTGCGCCGGTACGGGATTCGCTGGGACCTGCTCGTCATGCGCCCCTGGGGCGACTACGAGCTGGCCCGCGACTTCAAGCAGACCAGCGTCTGGGACCTCCGGGCCTACGGGTTCGAGCTGCGGCTCGGGATCGAGGACGACCGCCGGAACGTGGAGATGCTGCGCGCCGAGGGCGTGCCCTGCATCTACTTCCACTCCGGCTACTACGACTGAGCGCACCCGGGCCCCGGCACCGCCCGGCACGGTGCGCGCGTGGGCCGGGCCCGCCCGGGCCTCTAACGTAGAGGCACCCGTGTCGCCCCGCCCCCCCGGTCGGGGTCCGAGAGGTGAGCCATGAGCACGAACACGCTGAAGACCTTCGTCCTGCTCGCCGCGTTCGGCGGCCTGATCATGGGGATCGGCGCGCTCTTCGGCGAGGGCGGCCTCATGGTCGGCTTCGTGGTGGCGTTGCTGGTCACGGGTGCCTCCTACTGGTTCAGCGACAAGATCGCCATCGCCGCCGCCCGCGCCAAGCCCCTCTCCGAGGAGGAGGCCCCCTGGTTGTACGCCACCGTGCGCGAGCTGGCCGGCCGGGCCCGGATGCCGATGCCCCGCCTCTACCTCTCGCCCGAGGCCCAGCCCAACGCGTTCGCCACCGGTCGCAACCCGCAGCACGCCGTCGTGTGCGTCACCCAGGGGATCCTGCAGGTCCTCGACCGGGACGAGCTCGCCGGCGTGCTGGCCCACGAGCTCAGCCACGTCCGCAACCGCGACATCCTCATCGGCTCGGTGGCCGCGGCGCTGGCGATGGTCGTCACGTTCCTGGCCCGCATGCTCATGTGGGGCTCGCTGTTCTTCGGCGGCCGCGACCGGGAGGGCGGCAACGTGCTCGGCGTGCTGGCCATGGCCATCCTCGCCCCGATCGCCGCGCTGCTGCTGCAGATGGCGATCAGCCGGTCCCGGGAGTACGAGGCCGACCGCACCGGTGCCGGGCTCATCGGCGACGGGGAGCCCCTGGCCCGGGCCCTGGAGAAGATCGACGCCTACGCCCGCCGGGTCCCCATGGACGTCGACCCGGCCCAGGCCAGCGCCTACATCGTCAACCCGCTCACCGGGCGCAAGGTGAACTTCGCCGCCCTCTTCAGCACGCACCCCCCCACCGAGGAGCGCATCGCCCGCCTGCGCGGGCGCCGGGCGGCCTGAGGCGCAGCGACGGCGTCACCGTCGGCCGGCCCCGGGCGACCGGCGGACGCGGGTCAGTCCCGGTAGTTCGTGAACTGGAGCGGGAGCCCGAAATCCTGCTCCCGCAGCGCCGCGATCACCGCCTGCAGGTCGTCGCGCTTCTTCGAGGTGACCCGCAGCCGGTCGCCCTGGATCTGGTGCTGCACGCCCTTGATCCCCAGACCCTTGATGAACTTGCCGATCTCCCGGGCCTTCTCGTCGGGGATGCCGATCTGGATCCGGGCCTCCTGGCGCACCGTTCCCTTGGCCGCCTCCTCGACCCGGCCGTACTGCACGGCCTTCGTGGACACCTTGCGGCGTACCAGCTTCTCCTCGAGCACCACCCGCAGCGCCTCGAGGCGGTTCTCGGTCTCGCTACGCAGCTCCACCGTCCGGTCCCGCAGCGACACGGAGCTGGCGGTGCCCTTGAAGTCGAAGCGGGTGGCCACCTCCCGGGCGGCCTGGTCGACGGCGTTGCGGACCTCGGCCAGGTCGACCTCGGACACCACGTCGAAGCTCGGCATCGCCTCCCACCCCCACGGTGGCCGCCACCTGCGCTGCTACTCTACGAGCGGGTCCGTACCCGAGTGGCCAAAGGGGACTGGCTGTAAACCAGTTGCGAAAGCTACGGAGGTTCGAATCCTCCCGGGCCCACTCCGGTGGCCCATGTCGATTCGGCCCCACCCGGGGCGTCCCGATGGTCAGATCCGGCCCCGGGCCGCGTCGGTGAGCACGGTGCGGGCGGCGTGCCAGCCGCACATGCCGTGCGCGCCGGGCCCCGGCGGCGTCGCCGCGGAACACAGGTAGAGGCCGGGCACCGGTGTGGCCCACGGGCGCCGGGCCGCCACCGGGCGCAGGAACAGCTGCCGCAGGTCGAGGGCCCCGGTGGCGACGTCACCCCCGACGAAGTTGGGGTTGCGCGCCGCCACCGCCGCCGGTGAGCCGACCACCCGGGCGAGGACGAGGTCGCGGAAGCCGGGGGCGAACCGCTCGACCTGGTCCTCGATCGCCGCCGACACGTCCCGGTCGGAGCCGACGGGCACGTGGCAGTACGCCCACGCCACCGCCCGGCCCGGCGGGGCCCGCCCGGGATCCACGACCCCGGGCTGGGTGAGGATCACGAACGGCCGGTCGGGATGGCGTCCGGCGGCGACGTCGGCCTCGGCGGCGGCGATCTCGGCCGCCGAGCCCCCGAGGTGCACCGTGGGTGCCGAGGCGACCTCGGGCCGCCGCCACGGGATGGGGCCGGCGAGCGCCCAGTCGACCTTGCAGACCCCCGGCCCGTGGCGGTACCGGGCCAGTGCGCGCCGGTAGCGGGTGGGCAGCGCGGCACCGGCCAGGCCGAGGAGGCCGGCCGGGGCGACGTCCGCCAGCACCGCCCGGCAGGGCGGCAGCTCGCTCAGCGAACGCACCGGCACGCCGGTGCGCACCAGGGCGCCCCGGGCCTCCAGCGCCCTCAGCGTCGCGGCGGCGAGCCGCCCGGCGCCGCCTCGCACCACCGGCCACCCGCCGCGGTGGGCGGCGAGCGCGAGGAACAGCGCGAAGCCGGTGGTGCCCGGCGCCTCCAACGGTCGGGTGGCGT
>CALEDW010000294.1 GCA_937949585.1 uncultured Acidimicrobiia bacterium | reverse complement strand
CGGCGGCGAGCGCCGCGCCCCCGACCGGCTCGGTGCGCTCGATCGCCACGAGCCGCCGCACCGGGGTGAGCGGGTCGAGCGGCCGCTCGACCCGCTCCGTCCGAACCGCCTCCGCCGGTGCGAGGGACACGCCGTCGCGATCGAGGATCAGCAGCGCGTCGTGGAAATCGGGGACCAGCGTGCCCGGCGCGGCCCGTTCGGTGCCGCCGACGGGCACCGCCGGGGGAACGCCGGGCAGGCCGTGCGCCAGGTGGGTCCAGACCAGCGGGCCCGGGACCAGCGCCCGCCCCAGCTCCTCGAACACGAGCGCGGCGTCGGCCCAGCCGAAGCCGTCGGCGCGCAGCGAGAACACCCCCGCCGCCGCGAGCTCGTCGTGCAGCGACCGGTCGAACCCGTCCCGCACCCGGGTCATCGGCACCCGGTCGGCGAGCATCGCCCGCAGTGAGGCGACGAGGGCCTCCTGGTCGTCGGTGGGTTCCAGCCTCACCGGGGCTCCCGGGGCAGGCCGAGGAGTCGCTCGCCGATGACGGTGCGCTGGATCTGGGAGGTTCCGGCGGCGATGGTGAGGGCCAGGGTCCGTAGCCGCTCCTCCACCACCGGCCCGATCTCCAGCGCTTCGTCGCCCAGGATCTGCAGGCTCAGGTCGCCGAGCCGCTGGCGGGTTTCGGTGTACGCGAGCTTCAGGACCGTGCCCGGCGCGCCGTGGCGACCGAGCGCGGCCTGGGTGACGGCCCGTTTCGTGAGCGCCCAGCACGCCTCGAGCTCGGCGGCGACGCCGCCGAGCTCGCGCCGGTGGGCGGGGTCGGTGCACACCCGGGCGAGGTCGGCGACGAGGCGGCGGGCCTCCACCAGCTCGGAGACGAACCCGGTGCCGCGCTCAAACCGCAACGTCACGTTCGTGACCCGCCAGCCGTCACCCTCGGCCCCGACCCGGTGCCCGACGGGCACCTCGACGTCGTCGAGGAACACCTCGCAGAACTCCGAGGAGCCGAGCACGGTGCGGATCGGCCGCACGGTGATGCCGGGAGCGTCCATCGGCAGGATCAGCCACGTGATGCCCCGGTGCCGGGGCGCGTCGGGGTCGGTACGGACCAGCAGCTCGCAGTAGTCGGCGACCTGCGCGAACGAGCACCAGATCTTGTGACCGTTCACCACGTAGCGGTCGCCGCGGCGTACCGCCCGGGTGCGCAGGGAGGCGAGGTCGGACCCGGCATCGGGCTCGGAGAACCCCTGGCACCACACCTCCTCCCCGGCCAGGATGCGGGGCAGGTGGCGGCGGCGTTGCTCATCGGTGCCCTCGGCGATGAGGGTGGGTCCGGCGTGGAGCAGCCCCACGAAGTTCACCCCCACGTAGGGAGCCCCGGCCCGGGCACACTCCTCGAGGAAGATGAGCGTGCGGGCCGGCGGGGCGTCCCGGCCGCCGTAGGCCGCCGGCCAGTCGAGCCCGGCGTAGCCGGCCTCGTGGAGCCGGCGCTGCCAGGCGGTGTCGTAGGCCCGCCGGGCGGGCCAGTCGTCGCGGGCCGGAACCGGCGGGAGGCTCGCCACCGCGTCGGCCAGCCAGGCCCGCAGCTCGGTCCGGAACGCGGCGTCGCCGGGTTCCTCGCGCAGGTCCACGCCGTGCCTCAGGCGGCGAGGTCGAGGCCGAGCATCCGGGCGGCGTTGGCGCGGCAGATCTTGTCGATGGTCTCCTGGGGCAGGTCACCCATGAGCGAGGCTGCGACCTCTCGGGTGTGCGGCCAGGTGGAGTCGGTGTGCGGGTAGTCGGTCTCGAACGTGATGTTGTCGACCCCCACCCGATCCAGGCTCTCCAGCCCGTGCCGGTCGCGGAAGAAGCAGCCGAACACCTGCCGGTAGTAGTAGGTGGACGGCGGCTCGGGAACCCGGTCGGCCACGCCACCCCAGGCCCGGTGCCGGCGCCACACGTCGTCGGCTCGCTCCAGGATGTAGGGGATCCAGCCGATCTGGCCCTCCGAGTAGGCGAGACGCAGGTCGGGGAACCGCACGAGCACCCCGGAGAACAGGAAGTCGGTGAGGCTGGCCATCGCGTTGTTGAAGCTGAGCGTGGCCGCGACCGCCGGCGGCGCGTCGGCCGACGTGGCCGGCATCTTGGAGCTGGAGCCGATGTGCATGCACACCACCGTGCCGGTCTCGGCGCACGCCGCGAAGAACGGGTCCCAGGCGTCGGTGTGCACGCTCGGCAACCCGAGGTGCGGCGGGATCTCGCTGAAGCACACCGCCCGCACCCCTCGCCCCGCGTTCCGCCGCACCTCGGCGGCGGCGGCCTCCGCGTCCCACAGCGGCACCAACGTGAGCGGGATGAGCCGTCCCCGGCTGTCGCCGCACCACTCCTCGACCATCCAGTCGTTGTAGGCCCGGATGCAGGCCGCGGCGAGATCGCGGTCGCGGGCCTCCAGGAAGGTCTGGCCGCAGAACCGGGGGAACGTGGGGAACGACACGGACGCCTCGATCCACCCGATGTCCATGTCGGCGAGGCGGGCCTGGGGGTCGTAGCAGCCGGGACGCATCTCGTCGTAGGTGATCGGCGACATCGTCATCGAGTCCCGGTCGAAGCCGGCCGCGGCGACGTGACGCTTGTGGACGTACACGAGATCCTCGTACACCCAGCAGTCGGCCACAGGTCCGTCGGGGTCGAAGGTCTGCTCGTACGTCCCGCCTCCGATGTGCCGCATCGTGCCGATCCCCCGCCGCTCCACACGGGGCCCGCGTTCCCGGTAGCGGGCCGGCAGCCACCGCTGCCACACGTGCGGCGGCTCCACCACGTGGTCGTCGACGCTGATGATGCGGGGGATGCGCTCGAGCGCGACGTTCACGGTGCCTCCCGGGAATCTGACGGGGCGTCAGATTACCGGCCCGGTCCGGGCCGCGTCCCCTCCCGCCCGTCCCGGGTGGGGGCGCAAGGTCCGGGGTGGGCGTGGACGGGACCGGCGGTGACCCGTCGGGCGTTCAGCAGCGGGCGCCCGCTGCGGGGAGGGCCCCGTCGAGCAGGTACGCGGTGACGAGCCGGTCGAGGCAGCGGTTGCCGGCGAAGGTCGAGGTGTGCCCCCGACCGGTCACCGTCACCAGCCGCCCGGAGCCGAGCTGGGCGGCGAGCGCGACCGCCCAGGCGTACGGGGTGGCCGGATCGCCGGTGGTGCCGACCACCAGGATCGGCGGGGCTTCCGGCGCGGCGACCGGGGCCGGGCCGGGCCGCACGGCCGGGACCGGCCACACCGCGCACGGCCAGCCCAACCCCACGCTGGCGGGCCCGAAGTCCGGGGCCGCCCGGGCTGCGCGTGCCAGCAGGCCCGGCATGTCCGCCTCGGTGACCCTGGGCCCGTCGCGGCACGAGGTGGCCAGGAACGCCGGCCACAGGTTCGAGTAGCGGCCGCCGCCACGGCGCCCGACGTAGGCGTCGAACAGACGCAGCAGCGGCCCGGGATCGCCGTCGAGGCCCGCTGCGATCGCGTCGCGCAGCACCCGGTCGCCGTCGGGACCGCCGTACAGCGCCGCGCCGACCGCCAGGTCGAGGTGGGCCGGCCCGAGGGTCCGCCACTCACCGTCGACGCGGCCCCGGATCGGCGACCGCTCCACACGGGCCCGCAGCCGGTCGTAGGCGGCCCGCGCCACGCCGTGCCGCTCGCCGCTGCGGTCGCGATCGTGCAACGGACAGGACCGGTCGGCGTCGCAGGCCGCCAGCGCCGCGGCGAGCGCCTGATCGAACCCCCGGGCCTGCCCGATCAGGAGTGCCTCGAGGTCGAGCGACGGGTCGATGGCCCCGTCGAGCACCATGGCCCGGACCCGCCGGGGGTGGGCGGCGGCGTAGCGCGCGCCGAGCAGC
>CALEDW010000293.1 GCA_937949585.1 uncultured Acidimicrobiia bacterium | reverse complement strand
CGCCGGTCGCGGCCGCCCAGCGCCCCGTCGCGGCGGCTCTGCAGCAGCAGCACGCCGACGGGCCGGCCGGCCGCCCGCAGCGGAACGGCCAGCCGGTGGCGAGCCAGCGGATCGACGAGCAGCCCGGGGAGTCCGCCCGTGTCGAACACGTCGGCCCCGGGCCCCGGCGCCGCCCCCGCCTCGGCGTCGGTGAGCGACCGCAGGAGGGGATGGTCGGCGGCGACGGTCAGGCCGCGGCGGGCGGCCTGGGCCTCCACCCCGGGCGGGTAGCCGGCGAGCGCCCAGGGCCGCAACGCCACCGGAGCGGGCTCGCCGGGTGACTCGGCGCCGTCGCCGGGCCGCAGCCCGTCGGCGGGCTCCCGGCCGAGGACGGCGACCCTGTCGAGCCGGAGCGTCTCGTGCAACATCCGGGCCAGGAGACGCACCGAGTCGGCGGAGCCCCGCCGGGACGCCTCGAGCGCCACCTGGGCCACCAGGTCCGTTGCCGCCAGCCGCGCCGCCACGCCGGCCCGGGCATCGTCGAGCACCCGAACGGTATGGCCCACCGCCAAACCCACCGCGGCGAAGAGGCCGCTGCGCATCACGAGTGGGCCCACGGGGACGGCGACGCCGTCGCGAGCGGACCGGGTGGCGAGCGCGACGCCGAGGGACACGGCGAGGGTCGCGGCCACCGCCACTCCGCCGAGCCGACCCCAACGGACGGCGGCTTCGAGCACCACCAGGATCCCGGCCAGGTACAGGCCCTGCTCGGGACCGGTGGTCTCGGCCAGCATACCGACCGTGACCAGCCCCACGTCGGTGGCCACCACGAACAGTCCCACGAGCCGGAGCCGGGCCGGACCCACGGGCATGCGCAGAGCGGCCGCGGTGGCCAGGGCCGAGGCGGCGAGCAGCGCGGCGGCCACCACGAGCACGCCGCGCAACGCGGGGGGCGCCACCACGGTGTAGGCGAGCGCGGCGACGGCGACCCCCGCCCGGAACGCGGCGACGGTGGCCTCGATCTGCCGCAGGCGGGAGATCTCGCCCCCGTCGGCGGCCCCGGCGCCGGCACCGACCGCCTGCCGCACCCCACGATGCTCGCGCGCCCTGCCCGCGCCCGGCACCCCCCGGGACGCGCCGTACACTCCGCCGCATGCCCGACCAGGACCCGGATGGCCCGTCGGGACCGCCTCCGCACCCGCTCGACCGCCCCTGGGTGCACCCCTCCGAGATCCCATCCACCCGGCCGCACCGGCCACCGACCGGCCGCCGGGTCCGGGACGCGCTCCCCCTCGCCCTGGCCGGGGTGGCCGGCGCCGTCGCCACCCTGGTGGTGCTCGCCGCCACCGGCGCGCTCACCGGCAACGGCGGCGGTCCCGACCGGGCCGCGTCGGCGGGGCGCGCCACGGCGCTCGGTGTCACCGAGACCGCCCGCTCCTCGGGGGCCAGTGTCGTGGCCGTCGTCATCGGCTCGGCGCTCGGGTCCCGGCGGGCGTCGGGCGTGCACCTGCGGGACGGTCACGTCGTCACCAACGCCACCGCGCTGGCCGGCGCGTCGCTGATCCAGGTGGTGACCGGTGACGGTGCCGTCCACGAGGCGGACGTCGTCGGGTCCGACCCCCTGAGCGACCTGGCGCTCCTGCGCATCGACGTCCTGCCCCCGCGGCCGGCCCGGCTCGCCGCGCCCGGCACCGTCCGGGTCGGCGACCCGGTCGTGGCCGTGGCCGGCGGCGACGGTTCCCACCGCTGGATGGCCGCCGGCGTGGTCGCCTCGCGGGGCGGCTGGGTCCGCGACGGCAACGGGCGAACCCGGGCCGGACTCATGACCACCGACCGGCCGATGCCCCCCGGCGCTGCCGGCGGCCCCCTGCTCGACCGGTACGGACGGGTGGTCGGCATCCTCTGCGGCGGCACCGAGGACGGCACGGCCGCCATCGCAGTGCCCGCGGACTGGGTCCGCACGGTGATCGAGCAGCTGCAGACCCGCGGGCGCGTCGTGCCGGGGTACCTCGGGATCCGGGTGACCGAAGCGCGGGGCGAGGTCCGGGTGGCCGCCGTCGACCCCGAGTCGCCGGCGGCTCGGGCGGGCCTGCGCCCGGGCGACCGGGTGCTGGCCGTCGCCGGCCGCACGGTGCGCAGCGCGGCCACGCTGGTCTACGAGGTGCAGCACCGGCCGCCGGGCAGCCGGGTGGAGCTGCGCGTGGAACGGCAGGGACGGAGGCTGCGCCTCCAGACGTCGGTGGCGGCCCCGCCGGCCCCCTCTCCGGAGCCGACCGTCTCGCCGGTGGTGGCGGTCGGTACGGCCGCGGCGGCGGTCGGGCGCGATCATGGCGGGCGATGACGACCGCGGCGACGGCCCTCGACGACACCGACCGGGCGCTCCTGAACGCACTGCAGTGGGACTTCCCGCTGTGCCCCGCCCCCTACGCCGAGCTCGGCACCCGCCTCGGTATCCCGGAGACCGAGGTCATGGCCCGCATCGCCGCCGCCAAGCGG
Organism: uncultured Acidimicrobiia bacterium; assembly: GCA_937949585.1. Taxonomy (GTDB): domain Bacteria; phylum Actinomycetota; class Acidimicrobiia; order IMCC26256; family CALEDW01; genus CALEDW01. Next base: position 8,024 of record CALEDW010000293.1, on the reverse strand, counting down.
GTGGGGGTGCTCCGCCAGCTGTCGGCCATCTTCGACACGCGGGCGCTGGGCTATCAGTCGGCGCTGGTCGCAGCACGGATCGACCCGGACCGCATCGACGACGCGGCGGGTGTCATCTCGGCCCATCCCGGCGTGAGCCACAACTACAAGCGGAACCACGAGTTCAACCTCTGGTACACGCTCGCCGTCCCTGCCGGTGAGGTGTTCGAGGAGCACCTCGAGGTCCTGCACCGCACGTCGGGGGCGGAGGCCACCCGACCGTTGCCGACCCTGCAGCTCTACAAGATCGGGGTCAAGCTCGACATGACCGGGCGCACCCCGGCCGACGCCCGGGCCTCGGTGGCCGCGCACGAACGCCCCGAGCCCCGCGGCGGGGCACCCGCGCTCGACGCCCGCGCCGTCGCGGTGATCCGAGCGGTCCAGGAGGACCTTCCCTTGGTGCCCCGGCCGTTCGCGGCCGTAGGCCGCGACGTCGGGCTCGGCGAAACCGAGGTCCTCGCCTCCATCGAGGACTTCCGGGCCCGGGGGCTCATGCGCCGGTTCGCAGCGGTGATGAACCACCGCAGCGCCGGGTTCAAGGCCAACGCCATGGCCGTGTGGGTGGTCCCCGAGGAACGGCTCGACGAGCTCGGACCGCAGATGGCGGGGTTCGCCGCGGTCTCTCACTGCTACCGTCGGCCCACCTACCCCGACTGGCCCTACAACGTGTTCACGATGATCCACGGCCGGCGCGCCCGCGACTGCGAGGCCACCGTCGAGGCCATCCGGGCTGCCACCGGCGTCGAGCGCCACGCCCTGCTGTGGAGCACCAAGGAGTACAAGAAGACCCGGATCCGGTACTTCACGCCCGACTGGGACGCCTGGCGCGACGCGCACCTCGGCGCGCCAAGCTGAGCCCGGCGGCGCACAGCCCCACCGCCGACGCGGCCGCCATCGCCGCCACCCGCTGCCGGGTGAGGGTGGTGTGCCGGGCCAGGTGATCGGCCGTGGCCACCAGCACCGACTCGTTGGAATGCCGGGGGCGCCAGCCGGCGGCCCGCAGCCGGTCGTTGGCGACCACCCACGGGTCGCACAGGTACGGCACCACCGCCGGGGGGATCTCGGCGAATCCGCTGCGCCAACCGGCCTCCAGCACCCGCCCCAGCACCGCAGGCGGCAGCGGGGGCAGCACCGCCGGGCAGGCGAGCTGCTCGGCGTCGCCGGCGTCGAGCCAGCCCGACGCGCTCACGTTGTAGGCACCGTCGTCGGAGACGGTGGCCGCCAGCACCAGGGCCGCGGCGAGGTCCTCCACGTGCACCACCTGCACCGGGGCGCGCGGTCCCGCCGGGCGGGGCCGCATCGGCCCGACGAGCAGGCGGGCCCACAGGTGGTTCGCGCCCGCACCCAGGACCGGGGCCGAGCGCAGGACGACGGCGGAGCGCCCGCCGGGGCCGGCCCACTCGGCGAGGAGGCGCTCCACCTCGGCGGCCTGCTCCGCCGGTGCGTACCCGTCGTTGGGTCGCAGCGGCGCGTCCTCGGTGAGCGGCACCGGATTGCTCGGCCGGGCCCCGTAGACCGCCGTCGGCGAGACCCGCACCACCCGCCGTAGGTCGGTCCGATCCGCCGCCTCGAGCAGCCTCCGGGTGGCGTCGACGTTGACCCGCCGCATCAGCGCCTCGTCGCCGATGGGGTCGCCGATCCCGGCGAGGTGGTAGAGCACCTCGACACCGCCCAAGTGGGGCGCGAGGTCCGCCGCGGCCAGGTCGAGGCGATGCAGCTCGAAGCCGGGCACGCGGCGGGCCGGCTCGCGCACGTCGAACCCGACGATCCGGGTACCCCGGCCCTCGGCGTGCACGCGGGCGAGGAGGGCCTGCCCCACGAACCCGGCCACACCGGTGATCGCGACGGTTGACGCGTGCATCCGCCCATAGACTGACCGAGTGACCGACGCTCCTCAACCCGGTGGGGAGGGCGGCGGGGATCCCGCCGGGCGGTCACCCTTCGGGTGGCTCTCCGGGTTGCCGGCCTTCGGGTTCGGTGCCGTCGACCCGGCTCGCCTGGCGGGGATGCTCCGCCCCGGCGAGCCGCTGAGCTGGGACGTCGCCCGCGAGGTGGCCCGTGCGGTCGCGGAGGCCGGGGCGATCGGCCCGCCGCCGGGGACCGGCGTCGTACGCGAACTCACCGACGTGATGGTGTCGGCTGCGGCCCCGGTCGCAGCAGAGACCGGGCTCGGCGCGGTGACCGGCTTCACACCCGAGGTCTGGACCCGGCCCCGGTGCGCCGAACACCAGCTCGACGCGCTGCGGGAGGTGCTCGAAGCCCTGGCCCGGCGCCTGCGGGACGCGCTCGGCCCGGGCCCGGAGACCGGCGAGGAGGCGACCGAGGTGCTCGCGGGGTTGCCGGTGGGGACGCTGGTGGCCCTGGCGCCGCTCCTGCTCGGCGCGCAGGCCGGGGCGATGGTCGGGTTCCTCGCGCAGCGGACCCTGGGCCGCTACGACCTGCCGTTGCCGTTCTCGGGGCCCGCCGGGGTGGCGATCGTCGGGTCGAACGTCGAGCAGTTCGCGCGGGACTGGTCACTGGCCCGGACCGACCTCGCCTTCCACCTCGCCGTCGGGGAGCTCGTCCGCGCCGCCCAGCGCTCGGTCCCGTGGCTGCGCTCCCACCTGGTGCGCCTGGCGGTGGAGGCCGTGTCGGCCTACGAGCTCGACGAGGACCGCATCGGCGAGCGCCTCGGCGACCTCGATCCCTCCGACCCCGAGACGATCGCCCGTCTCGCCGAGCACCCCGGCGAGCTGCTCGGGGCGATGACCTCGGATCGTCAGCAGCGGCTCCTCGGCGAGATCCGCCGCGCCGCCTCGGTGCTGGAGGGGCACGCGTGGGTGATCCGGGAACGGATCGGGGCGAGGATGCTGCCCGGATCCGACCGCATCGAGGAGGCCCTGCGGCGCCACCACGTGGAGGCCGGCGAGGCGGGACGGTTCGTCGAACACCTCCTCGGACTGCGGCTGAACGCCGCCGACTACGAGCGGGGCCGGGCGTTCGCAGCCGGGGTGGTCGACCGCGCCGGCCCGGAGGCTCTGAACGCCCTCTACGAGGACCCGTCCCGCCTGCCCACCGAGCCCGAGATCGACGCCCCGGGGCTCTGGCTGGCCCGGATCGAGCTCTGACCGCTCAGGCCCGGGGGTGCCACTCCCCCCTCGCCCGCAGCCCGGCCAGGTAGGACAGCCCCGCGAAGCCGAGGATCACGCAGATGGCGAAGAACCCCCGGCGGGCGGTGAGCACCTCGAGCAGCACCACCGGCACGAGCGCCCCCACCACCCAGACCAGCTGGAAGCGGGTCTCGAAGCGCGCGAACGCCCGGCCCCGCAGGTGCTCGGGCCCGTCGCGCTGCAGGAGGCTGTCGAAGGCGATGCGCCCCGACGCCGCCCCCATCGCCACCGCCGCCGCGACCAGCAGGTACCCCGTGCGGCCCCCGTAGCGGGCGGCGAGCAGCGCCACCGCGGCGGGGACCAGCAGGGAGGCGGCCAGGATCGTCTCCTCCCGGAGCCGCTCCCGCACCCGGGGCGCCACGACGACCCCGGCGAACCCCCCGGCGGCGCTGACCGCCAGCACCACACCGTAGAACCACGTGGGCTGGCCGCCCTTCTTCAGCAGGAAGGCGGTGAGGAAGGTCACGAACCCGACCGCGAACCGCAGCACGCCCATCGCGGTCCCCGCCACGACGATGGACGCGACCGCGAGCTCCCGGCGTTCCGCAGGGCTCTCGGCGGCGGCGACCGCACGCGCCGCCGGGATGCGCAGGGCGGTGAATGCGGCCAGCGCGAAGACCACCATGCCGAGCCGCAGGGCCCACGGCGCCCCGACCGATGCCACCACCCCCGCGGCCGGGAGACCGCCGGCCACGCCTGCGATCACGCTCACCAGGGAGAGCCGTGCGTTCGCCTCCACGAGCCGCGCCTCGTCGCCCACCAGCGCCGGGACCAGCGCCGACTTGGCCACGGAATGCCCCCTGGCCAGCACCAGGGCACCGAAGGCCAGCGGGTACAGCGCAAGGGTGCCGAGCCGGGGGGCGAGCAGCAGGCAGACCAGCGCCCGCAGCGCGCACCCGGCCGCCAGGAGACCCCGGCGGCCGGCGCGGCTGCGGTCGAGCGCGGGACCGATCACCGGGGCCACCACCGCGAACGGGGTCAGCGTGAGCAGGAGGTACAGGAGGACCTGGCTGCGCGAGCCGGCGACGTCCTGGGTGAAGAAGATGGAGCCGGCCAGCGACACGGTGATGCACGCGTCGCCGACCATCGAGAGCGCCTGGGTGACGACGAGCCGCCCGAACGGGCTGAGCGCATGGGTACGCGGGTCGCGGGTCGCCACCACCTGATGTTCGCGGATCGCCGACGGCCCTGGGGGGTGCGGGGACACCGGGAGTTCACCGATGCGTCATGCCGAGGTGGGGGATCGGCCCCGGCATCGTCACACCGCTTCCGTACCCTTGGGGCGTCGGGATGACGCCTCCGGCGCCCCGACCGGCCGGGAACCCGGATGCCCCCCCGGGACCGGCCCACCGATCCGCCTCTCCCCGGGCGGATCGCGCCCCGGGTCAGGGCCGCCCCGACGTCGCACCGACGGGGCGCAGCCGGCGCCCGGCGCGTAGGCTCGATCCATGGAGGAGCCCGCCCGACCGACCGCCAACCCGCAGCGCCTCCTCAACCGCGAGCTGTCCTGGCTCGACTTCAACGCCCGGGTGCTGGCCCTCGCCGAACGCACCGACGTGCCGTTGCTGGAACGGGCGAAGTTCCTGGCGATCTTCTCCACGAACCTCGACGAGTTCTTCCAGGTGCGGGTCTCGGGCCTGCAGGAGCAGCTGGCCTCCGGGGTTCGCTCGCGCTCCCCCGACGGGCTCGACGCCGCCGAGCAGCTGCGGGCCGTGCGGGCCCGCGTGGACGAGCTCGTCTCCCACCAGTGCCGCGTCTTCACCAAGGAGCTCATCCCCGCCTTGGAGGAGGAGGGCATCCGCTTCTCGAACTGGTCCGACCTCGACCTGCCGGAGCGGGACTTCCTGGTGCAGGTGTTCGAGGAACGGGTCTTCCCCGTGCTCACCCCCTTGGCGGTCGACCCGGCGCACCCCTTCCCCTACATCTCGAACCTCTCGCTCAACCTCGCGGTGATCGTTCGCCACCCCGGCACCGGCGAGGAGCGGTTCGCCCGGGTGAAGGTGCCGCCGCTGTTGGACCGGTTCATCGTCACCGCCGACGGAGAGCGGTTCGTGCCCCTCGAGCAGGTGATCGCCGCACACCTCGACCGGCTGTTCCCGGGCATGGAGGTGGTGGAGCACCACCCGTTCCGGGTGACCCGCGACGCCGACTTCGACCTGGAGGACGAGGCCGAGGACCTGCTCGAGGCCATCGAACACGTGCTGCACCGCCGTCGCCGGGCCGGTCACGTGGTGCGCCTCGAGGTCGACACGCACATGACCCCGGGCGTGCTGGCCCTGCTGTGCCGGGAGCTCGACCTCTCGCCCCAGGACGTCACCACCGTCGACGGCCCGCTCGACCTGTCCGGCCTGTGGGCGTTGTACGCCCTCGATCGCCCCGACCTGAAGGACGAACCGTGGACCCCGGTGCCCGTGCCGGCGTTCCAACGCGCCGAGGACCCCGCGGCCCTGTTCCGGGTGATCGCCGAGCGCGACCACCTCGTGCACCACCCCTACGATTCGTTCGCCGGGAGCGTCGAGCGCTTCCTCGACCAGGCCGCTCGCGACCCCCGGGTGCTGGCCATCAAGCAGACCCTGTACCGCACCGGCGGTGCCGAGAGCGGCATCATCCGCTCGCTCATCCGGGCCGCCGAGGCCGGCAAGCAGGTGGTGGCGCTCGTGGAGCTGCAGGCCCGCTTCGACGAGGCCGCGAACGTCGAACGGGCCCGAGAGCTGGAGCGGGCCGGCGTCCACGTTGCCTATGGGCTCGTAGGGCTGAAGACCCACACCAAGATCCTGCTGGTGGTACGCCAGGAGGCCGACGGGATCCGCCGGTACTGCCACATCGGGACCGGGAACTACAACCCGGTCACGGCCAACCTGTACGAGGACCTCGGCCTGTTCACCGCCGACCCCGACCTCGGCGCCGACCTCACCGACCTGTTCAACTACCTCACCGGGTACTCATCGCAGGACCGCTACCGCAGGCTGCTCGTCGCGCCGGTGGGGCTGCGCAACGGCATCCGGGCGCTCATCGAGCGGGAGGCGGCGCGGGGGCCGGCGGGGCGGATCATCATGAAGATGAACAGCCTGGTGGACCCGGCGATGATCGACGCCCTCTACGCCGCGTCGAGGGCCGGTACCCGGATCGACCTGGTCGTACGGGGGATCTGCTGCCTGCGCCCCGGCGTCCCGGGGCTCTCGGACCGCATCCGGGTGCGTTCCATCGTGGGGCGCTTCCTCGAGCACTCCCGGATCTACCGCTTCGGGGCGGACCCGGCCACCGCCGACTACCTCATCGGCTCCGCCGACCTCATGCCCCGAAACCTCGACCGGCGGGTGGAGGCCATCACCCCGGTGACCGACCCGGCGCTGCGCGCCCGGCTCGACGAGATCCTGCGGGTCAACCTCGCCGACGACACGCTCGCCTGGGAGCTGGCCGCCGACGGCACCTGGCACCGCGTCCCGTGCGAGCGGGGAATCGAGACGCACCGGGCCCTGGCGGCGGCGGCCTGCGCCAGGGTCGACGCGGGGCGCAGCAGCGATGGCCGAGCGTGAGCTGAAGCTCCTCCCCCGCCCCGGCTTCACCCTCGGGGACCTGCACGGCCTGGTCGACGGGCTGGTGCCCGGCCCGGCCGAGGTGGTCGAGACCGAGGCGACCTACTACGACACCCCCGACCTGCGCCTCACCCGGGCCGGCGCCAGCCTCCGCCACCGCAGCGACGAGGGCTGGGTGGTGAAGCTCCCGACCGACGCGACCGGTGACCTGCTGGTCCGAGAGGAGCACCGCTTCGCCGGGCCGCCCGGCGAATGCCCGGCCCGGGCCGTGGACCTCGTGCGCGCCCTCGTCCGGCGGGCCCCGCTCCGGCCGGTGATCCGCCTGCGGACCCGCCGGCGGCGTGTCGTGCTGCACCGGCCCGACGGGACCCCGGCCTTGGAGGTGACCCACGACGACGTCCTGGCCGTCGACGACGGGCGGATCACCGGCGGTTTCCGGGAGCTGGAGATCGAGGTGTGCGACGGCGGGAGCCCGCACCTGGCCCGCACCCTGGCCCGCCGGTTGGCCGCCCGCGGAGCCGACGGCGGCGCAGAGCCCCTGCCGAAGGTGGCCCGGGCCCTCGGGTTCAGCTCCCGGCCGGAACCCGAGGTACCCGCACCGGACCCGACCGCGGCGGCCACCGTCGCGCAACTGGTCCAGGCGGCGATCGCCGCCTCGGTGCGCCGCCTCATCGCCCACGACCCCGGGGTGCGCCTCGGCGGCGACCCCGAGTTCGTGCACCAGGCGAGGGTGGCGACCCGCAGGCTGCGCTCCGACCTTCGGACGCTGCGGCCGGTCCTCGAACCCACCTGGGCCGACCGCCTGCGCGACGAGCTGGCGTGGCTCGGCGCGGAGCTCGGGGTCGTGCGCGACACCGAGGTGCTCCAGGAGCTGTTACGGCGCACGGTCGCCGCCGCCCCGGCCGAGGCGCGTGCCGTGGGGGAGACGGTGGTCGCCGAGCTCACCGCCCGGGAGGCCGAGCAGCGCGAGGCACTACGCCGCTCGCTCCGCACCGAACGGTACCTGACCCTCCTCGACCACCTGGTCGAGGCGGCCCGCAACCCGTCCGTGTTGGTGGCCGAGGCCGACCGCCCCGCCGTCGAGCTGGCCCGGCTGGCGCGCCGCCCCTGGCGCCGCCTCCGGCGGGCGGTGGGCGCCCTAGGGCCCGACCCGGCGGACGACGACCTGCACCGCATCCGGATCCTCGCCAAGCGGGCACGCTACGCCGCCGAGGCGGTGGCGCCGGCCGTGGGTGAGGACGCCCGGCGGTTTGCCAGGGCCGCCGCAGGGGTGCAGGACGTCCTCGGCGCCCACCACGAC
>CALEDW010000292.1 GCA_937949585.1 uncultured Acidimicrobiia bacterium | reverse complement strand
GCAGTTCTTCACCGGACTCGACATCCGCCCGTGGTACACGATCCCCGGTCTGAGCACGAGCGTCGGTCTCTACGGTCTCGACCAGCGCGCCGAGTTCCGCCGGGTCACGGCCACGGGCAACCACCCGATCGAGTTCGGAGTGCTCATGGCACTCCTGTTGCCACTGGCCGTGCACTTCGCACTGCACCCCGACGGACCGCCTCGGCGCCGGCGGTGGATCCCCGTGCTGGTGACGGGGGCGGCGATCCCGATGTCGCTGTCACGCTCGGCGATCATCGGGAGCCTCGCGGCCGGGATCGTGCTCTTGACGGCCTGGGACGCCCGCCGCCGGGTCAACGCCCTCGCCGCCGTGGCCGCCTTCACCGTGGCGATGCGCATCCTCGTCCCGGGGCTCATCGGCACGCTGCGGGGACTGTTCACCAACCTCACCTCCGACTCCAGCTACCAGGCCCGGGTGAACCGGTACCCGGTGGCGTTCGGGCTCGTCCACGAGCGGCCGTGGCTCGGGCGCGGGTTCGGGACCCTCCTGCCCGAGAACTGGCCGGGCATCGTGCCGCTCGACAACCAGTGGCTGGCCACCGCCGTCGAGACCGGCGTCGTGGGGCTCGCCGCCCTGATCGTGATGTTCCTCGTCGGCTTCTGGACCGCCCGCGGCGCGGCCCGCCGGTTCCGCGCCACCGACCCGGCTGCCGGTCACCTCGCGAACGCGGTGGCCGCCTCGATCCTGGCGGCCTTCGCGGCCTACCCGACGTTCGACGCGCTCGGCTACCCGATGCTCACGGGCACGATCGCACTGTGCCTCGGGCTTGCCGGAGCGTCGTGGCGCCTCAGCCGCGCCACGGATCCGTGAGCACACCGGCCGGGCCCGTCCGGGTGCTGCTCGTGCTCCACGACAGCGCGCCGCTGCTCCCGGCCTTCGCCGAGCACCTGCCCGCCGCGCTCGCCGGGGTGGATCACGAGATCGTGGTGGTCGACTCGGCGTCGTCCGACGACAGCGCCGAGGCGGCGGCCCGCCTCCTCCCCTCGGCGACGGTGGTGGAGCTGGGTTGCAACGCCGGCTACGCCGCCGGGGTGAACGCCGGCGCAGGGGTGCGGCCGCTCCGGGGGCCGCTGCTGATCTGCAACCCCGACCTGCGCCTGCACACGGCTGCGGTCCCCACGATGCTGCGGGTCCTCGACGACCCCCGGGTGGGGATCGTCGCGCCCCGGCTGGTGGACGCCGCCGGCCGGCTCGAGTGGTCGCTGCGCCGGGCGCCGAGCGTGACCCGGGTCCTCGGCGAGGCGCTGCTCGGCGGCGAGCGCGCCGGGCGCCACCCCCGCTGGGGCGAGATGATCACCGACCCCGACGTCTACCGCCGGCCCGTCGACGTCGACTGGGCCTCCGGTGCCTGCCTGCTCGTACGCCACACCTGCCTCGAGCAGGTGGGCCCCTGGGACGAGCGCTACCTGCTCTACTCGGAGGAGACCGACTTCTGCCTGCGCGCCCGTGAGCTGGGGTGGCGGATCCGCTACGAACCCCGTGCCGGTGCCGTCCACCTCGGTGGCGACGCCCACCGCTCGCCGCACCTCCACGCGCTGCTGACCGTCAACCGCGTCCGGTGCTACCGCCGACGGCACGGGCGTATCGCCACCGCCGCCTTCTGGTCCGCGCTGACGCTGGGCACCGCGGCCCGGGCGGCGGTGGGACGCCGGCCGGCCCGGGCCGCGCTGGGCGCGCTGGTGCGACCGTCGCTCCGCCGTGGGCTCCGGAGCCTCCCGTGACGCCGGTCCCACCGCCCGGGCCCGCCGCGGGTCTGCGTCCCCGGCCCGGACCCACCGGGGCCCGACCCGGTCCCGCCCACCGATGAGCCTGCGCCGGCGCCTGCGCACGCTGGGACCGTTGCGCACGGGGGTGCGGACCTGGCGACGTGCCCGGACCTCACTGCCACGGTTGCACACCTACGCACCCCGCTCGATGCTCGTCACGACCGCGCACCCCCGGGCCCGGGCCGCGCACCCCGCCGTCGACGCGCACAACCACCTCGGACGATGGCTCACCGGCGACGGCACCTGGATGGTGCCCGACGTCGCCGCGCTCATCGACGTCATGGACGCCCTGGGGCTGCAGGCGATGGTGAACCTCGACGGTCGGTGGGCCGACGAGCTGCGCGACAACCTCAGGCGGTACGACCACGCCCACCCGGGGCGGTTCGCCACGTTCTGCCACGTGGACTGGCGGGAGACCTCCGAGCCGGGGTTCGGCGGCCGGTTGGCCCGATCGCTGCGCGACTCGATCGGCGCCGGTGCCGCAGGCCTGAAGATCTGGAAGGACCTGGGGCTACGGGTGCGGGACCCCCACGGTCGCCTCCTTCGTCACGACGATCCCGAGCTCGGGGAGCTGTGGGCCACCGCCGGGGACCTCGGCGTCCCCGTGCTCGTGCACGTCGGGGACCCGGCGGCGTTCTTCGAGCCGCCGGACCGCCACAACGAGCGGCTCGAGGAGCTCCTCGCCCATCCCAACCTCCGGCTCCACCGGCGCGGCGTGCCGGCGCTCGCCGCCCTGCTCGACGCCTTCGAGGCCGCCGTCGCCGCCCATCCCACCACCACCTTCATCGCCGCCCACCTGGGGACGGCCGAGAACCTGGGGTGGGTCCGACGGATGCTGGACACGTATCCGAACCTCCGGGTCGACACCGCAGCGAGGATCGCCGAGCTCGGCCGTCAGCCCCGGGCCGCCGCCTCGCTCATCCTGGATCACCCCGACCGGGTGCTCTTCGGAACCGACATCTTCCCGCCCCGCGCCGACGAGTACCGGATCTGGTTCCGGTTCCTCGAGACCGCCGACGAGCACTTCGACTACTCGACCGCCGAGGTCCCGCCACACGGTCGCTGGCGCATCAGCGGGCTCGATCTCCCCCCGGTGGTCCTGCAACGCCTGTACGCCGGCAACGCGCGGGACACGATCACCGCCTTGCGCACCTGAACGGACGGGTCGCCGCCGGTGCCTCAGGCCTCGCCGACCGACGTCCGATCCCGCTCCCCCCGCAGCACCTGCCGGTACGCCGCCACGAGGGCGTCGCCGGCCGCCTGCCAGGTGAGCCGGTCGGCACGTTCCAGGACACGCCGGCGCATCGACACCAGACGTCCCGGGTCCGCAGCGAGCTCGACCAGATGGCCGGCCAGCGCCTCGACGTCGCGCACCGGGTGCACCAGCGCGTCGACACCGGGCCGACAGTCGGCACCACTGACCTCGGACACCAGCAGGACGCAGCCGCACCCTTGCGCCTCGTAGGTGACCAACGCCGATCCCTCGGTCACCGAGGCGAGGACGAGCACGTCCGCGGCCCGCATGTACGCGGCCACGTCCGCGGTGAACGGCCGGGTCGTCACGCCGGGCGCTCCGAACCGGTGCCGGTACGCGACCGCCATCTTGGGCAGCATCGCCCCCACGAGCGTGAACCGCCCACCGCGCGGGCCCAGGCCGCTGCGTTCCCAGGCCTCGAGCGCGTAATGGACCCCTTTCGCCGGGTCGATCCGCCCCACGTACAGGGCGCGCAGCTGCCCCGGTCGTGGGGGTTGCCATCCCGGGTCGGGCTGGAAGCGCCCCGGATCGAACCCGTACCGGTGGACCACCACCCGCCCGGGATCCACGCCACGGTCCCGGTAGGTCGTCGCCGCCGACTCGGACGGCACGAGCAGGGCGTCCGCGGCGGCGAACTCGGCCTCCTCCCGGGCGAGGCGCACGGCGTCGGCGCGGAAAGGATGCTTCCGGGGGAGGCGCACACCGGTGCGCTCCTGCTCCCGGGTGGCCTCCATGAACCCGTCGGCGGTGTGCGCGCTCGGGGCCTCCCGCACGCCGAGGAGCCCCCGGGTCCGGCACGCCCGGAGGGTGCGGAGGCAGGCTGCGGGCCAGGTGTGCACGATGTCCGGCGGGTGCGGGGTCGCCTCGAGCGCCTCCGCGACCCACCGGTCGTGCCAGGCCCAGACCCGCTCGCCGACGAGGCCGCGCCGGGTCACCCACCGCCGGGTCGCCGCCATGGTGCGGCGGACCTCGACCCCGGGCGGCAGGGGTCGGACGACCGACGGGACGAACAGCACGACACCGATCCCTCGTCGGGCGAGTGCCTCGACCTGATGCCAGGCCACCGTGGCGATCCCGGGCCCCCCGATGGGATGCGGGAAGCTGTACCAGACCTTCACCCGGCCCCCTTCGCGCAACTCCTCCCACCAGGAGCGGATCGGGCTGCCGATCGCAGGCCTCTCACGTCACCGGCCGTGGTCGGGATCGCGCGTTCCGCACGAACGGGTACGATAAGCGTCCAGTACCCGTTCCTGAACCGGGCAGGAGGAGCCGTGGCAACCCGACTCGAAGCCGGCCGCGGCACACCCGACCCTCCGCAGCCCCGCCGGTGACACGATGAGAGTCGGCGTCGTGGGCTTGGGTTACGTCGGGGCCGTCACCGCGACGTGCCTGGCCGATCTCGGGCACGAGGTCGTAGGCATCGACATCGACCGGCACAAGGTCGGCCTCATCAACGCGGGGCGTTCGCCGATCGTCGAGGCGGGTCTGGAGGAACGGATCGTCCGCACGACCGGGCTGGGACGGCTGCGGGCCCAGGAGTCGCTGAGCGGCGTGCCGGGATGGGCCGAGGTGATCCTCGTCTGCGTCGGAACCCCGTCGGGTCCGACCGGGAACACCGACCTGTCCCATCTCGACCAGGTGATCGCAGAGGTCGCCGCCGCGTGCAGCACCCATGGTCCATCTCGCTTCCGTGCCGTGGTGGTTCGTTCCACCGTACCGCCCGGGACGGTGGACGGACCCGTCCGGGCCCGGCTGGCCGAGGCGAGCGGCCTGCGCGTCGACGAGGAGATCGGCCTGGCCCACTGTCCGGAGTTCCTACGCGAGGGATCCGGCGTCGCCGATTTCCTGGATCCGCCGTTCACCGTGGTCGGGGTACGTGACGACCGGACCGCCGCGTTGCTCGCCGAGCTGTTCGCCCCCATCGCGGCGCCCTTCCACCGCACCACCGTCGCCGCGGCGGAAGCCCTCAAGTACGCCTGCAACGCCTTCCACGCCGTGAAGATCACCTTCGCCAACGAGCTCGGTCGGCTCCTCGGGACGCTCGGGGTCGACGCCCGGGAGGTGATGCGACTGTTCTGCGAGGACGATCGGCTCAACCTCTCCCCGGCCTACCTGCGCCCCGGTTTCGCCTTCGGCGGCTCCTGTCTCCCCAAGGACCTGCGGGCGTTGCTCGCCGTCGCCCGCCGCGCCGAGGTCGAGCTGCCGATGCTCGCCTCGGTGCTCCCGAGCAACGAGGCCCTGGTCCGCACCGTCACCCGCCGGGTGCTCGACCTCGGCGTCCGCCGCGGGGCGCTGCTCGGGCTGAGCTTCAAGCCCGAGACCGACGACCTGCGGGAGAGCCCGTACGTCGAGCTGGCGGAGGCCCTGTGCGGAAAGGGGATCCGGCTGCGGATCTACGACCCGGTCGTGCACCCCGACCGGCTCTTCGGCACCAACCTCCGCTACGTCACCGAACACCTGCCCCACCTGCGCGACCTTTTGCAGCCCGACCCGGCCTCGGCCCTGGCCGACGCCGAGGTGGCCGTCGTGGCCGACCCCGGGGTGGGCGGCGTCCCCGCGCTCCTCGCCGCCCCGCCGCCCCGGATCCTGGACCTGTGCGGGCGGCTCGGCCCCGCAGTGGAGCGACTGCCGGGCTACGAAGGGATCGCCTGGTGAGCCGACGGGTGCTCATCGTGGTGCAGAACCTGTCGGTGCCCATGGACCGGCGGGTCTGGATGGAGTGCCGGGCGCTGCGCGACGCCGGGTTCGGCGTCTCGGTGATCTGTCCCCGCGGGCCGAACGAGGCGGCCGATGAGACGCTCGAGGGGGTCCGCATCCGCCGGTACCGTCCCGCCCCCCCGGCGCGGGGACCGCTGGGGTTCGCGCTGGAGTTCGCCTGGTGCTGGGTCCTGACCGCCTGGCTGAGCCTGCGCTGCGCCCGGTCCGAGGGCTTCGACGTGCTCCAGGCCTGCAACCCCCCGGACACCTACTTCCTGCTCGGCGCGCTCTGGAAGCCGGCCGGCAAGCGCTTCGTGTTCGATCAACACGACCTGTGTCCCGAGGTGTACCGCTCCCGCTTCCCGGACGGTTCGCCGTGGCTCGAGCGGGCGCTGCGCCTCCTGGAGCGGGCCACGTACCGGACCGCCGACCACGTGATCGTCACGAACGAGTCGTACCGGCACGTCGCCCGGGAACGAGGCCGCGTCCCTGCCGAACGGGTCACGGTCGTGCGCACCGGACCCGACCCGGAGCGGCTCCGGCCGGTCCGGCCGGATCCGGCGTGGCGGCACGGCCGCGCCCACCTGCTGGTGTACCTGGGGGTCATGGGGCCCCAGGACGGCGTCGACCTGGCGCTCGAGGCCATGGACCGGATCGTGCACCACCACGGGCGCGACGACGTGCACCTGGTGCTGATCGGTGGGGGCGACTGCTTCGACGAGCTGCAGGCCTTGGCAGCACGGCTCGGCCTGGGGGCGCACGTCACCTTCACCGGCCGGGTGCCCGACGACACGGTGTTCTCCGTGCTCTCCAGCGCCGATGTCGGGCTGAGCCCCGATCCGAGCAACCCGTTGAACGACGTGTCGACGATGAACAAGACGATGGAGTACATGGCGTTCCGGTTGCCGGTCGTGGCCTTCGACCTCCCCGAGACGCGGGTCTCGGCCGGGGAGGCCGCCTCCTACGTGCCACCCAACGACGTCGACGCCTACGCCAAGGCGGTGCTGGAGTTGCTCGACGACGAGCCCCGCCGCCGGGCCATGGGCGCCGCCGGGCGGAGGAGGGTCGAGGAGGTGCTCGCATGGGCGCACCAGGCGCCCGGCTACGTCGAGGTCTTCCGGCGCCTGTCGACGTAACCGCCCGTCCGGGGCGGGGACCTTCGACCCGTACCACCACGCTGCGTGGGAACGTAAACTCGAGGGGTCAACAGGGCAGGTGGCCGGGTGGTGCGGCGCGGACCGGCACCGGAGGCACCGGAGGCAGCGAAGGAGGCGCGATGCGGGTGGGACGGTGCACGGACCCCGGGACCCGTCGGAGGTGGGGTGTCGCATGGGTGGCCTGCGCGTCGGCCTTCGTGCTCGTGATCGCAGGCTGCACCACCCGGGAAAGCCTCGACGAGACCTTCGGCGAGGTGGCCGGCAACAGCGGGTTCCCGGCGCTGGCCGCCAACGGCTCGTACCTGGCGTTCGCCTCCGAGGCGGCCGACGTCGTCGCCGGTGACACGAACGGGGTGAGCGACGTCTTCGTCCGTGACCGCACCGACACCCCGGCGTTCACGGTCCGACGGGTGAGCGTCGCCGGCGACGGCACCGAGGCCGACGGACCGAGCCGACGACCGTCGATCTCCGACGACGGGCGGCGCGTCGCGTTCGTCTCCGAGGCCACCAACCTCGTCCCCGGCGACACCAACGGTCACGCCGACGCCTTCGTCCACGACCTGCTCACCGGCACCACCACCCGCGTCTCGGTCGCCACCGGCGGCACCCAGGCCGACGGCGCCACCCGCGACGCCGTG
>CALEDW010000291.1 GCA_937949585.1 uncultured Acidimicrobiia bacterium | reverse complement strand
GGCCGAGCGGGAGGCGATCGTGAACCAGTTCCTGAACGTGATCATGGCCCTGCTGGCGCTGTCGGGGGTGATCGCGTTGCTGGGGATCGCCAACACGTTGGTGCTGTCGGTGCACGAACGGACCCGTGAGCTCGGGCTCCTGCGGGTGGTGGGCATGCGACGGGACCAGGTTCGCCGGATGGTGCGCATCGAGGCGGTGCTCATCGCCACGGTCGGGACGGTGGTGGGGGTGGTCGGTGGGCTCGGTTGGGCCTGGGCGGTGGTGCGGGCCCTGGAGGGACGGTTCGTGGACGCCTTCTGGGTCCCGGTACCCGGCCTGGCGCTGTTCGCCGCCGCCGGCGCACTGGTCGGCCTGGCCGCCGCGGTCGGACCGGCGTGGCGGGCATCGCGCCTGGACGTGCTGGCGGCGATCGCCCACGAATGAAGCGGGGTCCCGGCGCCCGGGGGCGGGGATCGTCCCGGGACGGACGGGTAGGCTCGGCCGGTCCGGGCGGTTAGCTCAGGGGTAGAGCACTTCCTTGACGCGGAAGGGGTCAGAGGTTCGAATCCTCTACCGCCCACCCCGCTCGCACAGGTCCCAGGGCCGGTGCGCGGTGCCCGGACGGCGTGGCGACCCGGTCGTCGCGCGACAGGCGCCGTTCGTGCGAGCTCAGGTCGTCGACGACCGTTCTGGTGCGTCGCGTTGACCGGGTTCGAGGCGGGCGGTGGGTGCCCGGGTGGGCGATGAGTGGGTGACGGGTGGCCGCCGAGCGGACGGCGCCGCTCAACGGCGGCGCCCCGGGTGCCGATGTGAACCGGCGGTGAACGTCGCAGGCCGAGCGCGCCCTCACCGCAGCGGCCCGTAGCCTGAGACCACAGGTCCGGGGACGGCCCGGATGCCGGAGGTGGCTCGTGTTCGTCGACGGGTTCGTGCACCAGCTGCCGGACGTCGACCCGGAAGAGACCCGCGAGTGGCTCGACGCGCTGCGCACCGTGATCGACGCCCGGGGCAAGGCCCGGGCGCGGTACCTGCTCACCCGGCTGTTGGTCGAGGCGAACGCCGAAGGGGTCGGGGTCCCGGCGATGACCTCGACCCCCTACATCAACACGATCCCGGCCGAGGCCGAGCCGTGGTTCCCGGGCGACGAGCACCTCGAACGGCGGATCCGGGCCTACATCCGTTGGAACGCCATGGCGATGGTCGACCGGGCCAACGCCCGCCACGACGGGCTCGGCGGCCACCTGTCCACGTTCGCGTCGGCCGCGGCGCTCTTCGAGGTGGGCTTCAACCACTTCTTCCGGGGTCGGGACGCGCCCGGCGGCGGCGACCAGGTGTTCTTCCAGGGGCACGCCGCCCCCGGGGTGTACGCCCGGGCCTACCTCGAGGGCCGGCTGAGCGAGGAGGACCTCGACGGGTTCCGTCGCGAGGTGGGTGGCCGGGGCCTGCCGTCGTATCCGCACCCCCGCCGCATGCCGGAGTTCTGGGAGTTCCCCACCGTCTCGATGGGGCTCAGCCCCCTGAACGCCGTGGCCCAGGCCCGGGTGAACCGCTACCTGTGGCACCACCGCATCGCCGACACGAGCGACGCCCGGGTGTGGGCCTTCGTCGGCGACGGGGAGATGGACGAGCCCGAGTCGCTCGGAGGGCTGTCGATCGCCGCCCGGGAGGGCCTCGACAACCTCGTGTTCGTCGTGAACTGCAACCTCCAGCGGCTCGACGGCCCGGTGCGCGGCAACGGGAAGATCATCCAGGAGCTCGAAGCGCTGTTCCGCGGTGCGGGCTGGAACGTCGTGAAGGTGATCTGGGGGCGGGCCTGGGACGAGCTGCTCGCCCGCGACGTCGACGGGGTGCTGGTGCAGAAGATGAACACCACCGTCGACGGGGAGTTCCAGAAGTACGCGACGGAGACCGGCGCCTACATCCGGGAGCACTTCTTCGGTCCCGATCCCCGCCTGCAACGGATGGTGGCGCACCTGTCCGACGAGGACCTCGAGCGTCTCCCCCGGGGTGGGCACGACTACCGGAAGCTCTACGCCGCTTACAAGGCGGCCACCGAGCACCGGGGCAGCCCCACGGTGATCCTGGCCAAGACGATCAAGGGGTGGACCCTGGGCCGAAACGTGGAGGCGCGGAACGCCACCCATCAGATCAAGAAGATGAGCCCCGCGGACCTCAAGGCCTTCCGCGACCGGTTGCACCTCGAGGTTCCCGACCGGGACCTGGAAGACGGGATCCCGCCCTACCTGCACCCCGGGCGCGATTCCGACGAGTTCGCCTACCTGATGGAGCGCCGCCGTGCCCTCGGCGGCAGCGTGCCGCGCCGGCGCACGAGGACCCGGGCGTTGCCCGACGCGGGCGACGACGCCTGGACCGACCTGCTCGCCGGAACCGGGCCCCGGCTGCAGGCCTCCACGACCTCGGCGTTCGCCCGCCTGCTGCGCAAGCTGCTCGACCACCCGGACCTGGGCCGGCGGGTGGTGCCGATCATCCCCGACGAAGCCCGCACGTTCGGCCTCGACGCGCTGTTCCGGGACGTGAAGATCTACTCGCCGGTCGGCCAGCTCTACGAGCCGGTCGACGCCGGGCTGCTGCTGCAGTACCGGGAGTCGGTCGACGGGCAGATCCTCGAGGAAGGCATCAGCGAGGCGCTGTCGATGGCCTCCACCACCGCGGTCGGCACCACGCACGCCACGTGGGGCCAGGCGATGATCCCGTTCTACATCTTCTACTCGATGTTCGGGTTCCAGCGGATCGGCGACCTGATCTGGTCGTTCGGGGACCAGCGGGGGCGGGGGTTCCTCCTCGGCGCCACCGCGGGACGCACCACGCTCATGGGTGAGGGGTTGCAGCACTGTGACGGGCACAGCCCCGTGCTCGCCTCGGTGCACCCGTCGTGCCGGGTGTACGACCCGGCGTTCGCCTACGAGCTCGCGGTGATCGTCCGGGACGGGCTCGCCCGCATGTACGGCCCCGATCCCGAGGACTGCTTCTACTACCTCACCCTCTACAACGAGACCTACCCGATGCCGCCGATGCCACCCGGGGTCGCCGAGGGGGTCCTGGCCGGCATGTACCGGTTCCGCGCCGCGCCCCGTGCCGGCCGGCACCGCGCCCACCTCCTGGCGGCCGGGTCGATGGTGCCCCGGGCGCTGGAGGCCCAGGAGCTGCTCGCCGACGGCCACGACGTCGCGGCCGACGTGTGGAGCGTCACGTCGTTCACCGAGCTCGTCCGCGACGCGGAGCGCTGCGAGCGTTGGAACCGTCTGCACCCCACGGCCGAGCCCCGTGTGCCGTACGTGACCCGTCTCCTCGAGGGCGCCGAGGGGCCGGTGGTCGCGGTGAGCGACTTCGTGAAGGCGCTCCCCGCGGGCCTCGGCCGCCACGTCCCGGAGCCGTTCTGCGTGCTCGGAACCGACGGCTGGGGCCTCTCGGACACCCGCGAGGCCCTGCGGCGCCACTTCGAGGTGGACGCCGGACACATGGTCGTGGCGGTCCTGGACGGGCTCGCTCGCCGTGGTGAGCGCACACGGGAGGAGGTCGCGAAGACGATCGTGCGGTACGGGATCGACCCCGAGGCCCCCGACCCTCGCGACGCTGCGGTCTGACCACCCCTCGGCCGGCGCCGCCGGGAGCGCAGGCCGTGCCGGCTCAACGGGGCCGGCTCAGCGGGCCCGGGTGTCCGATGCCCACTCGTCGGGGTCCCAGGGCTCCTCGTCGTGCTCGTCGTCGTCGTCGTGCAGGTACACGACGCCGGCGTGCTCCTCGTCCACGTCGGCGAGGGTCCGCCCGGACTCACGGAACAGACCGTCGTCGAAGCCCTGCTTCAGCTCCCGCGCCTCACGGAAGCGCCGAGCTCGTCCCTTCCTCGGCACGTTCCACCACCCCCGACTCGAACGGGCGGTCACCCGGAACCCCCGGGGCGCCTGCCCCGAGAGGTGAGTCTCGCACACCCGAGGGACGACGCGGCGGTTCTCCCACCCGGTCGGCCCGGTGTGCGTGGCCTCCGGAACGATGCATGCTACCGCTCCTCGGCACCGTCCGACGGCGCGGGGTGGCGGCCCCAGACGTCGAGGTGCACGACCTCGGCCGGGGGCCGGCGGGTGGTGGGGCCGTATCCCCCCCGGAGCGGCCACCCGAGCGGGATCACGGCGCAGGGGGTCACCGTGCGCGGAAGGTTGAGGGTGCGGCGGGCCAGGGTGCGCGACCACAGCGGCAGGGTCGTGAGGGTCGCGCCGAGCCCGACCGCCCGGGCGG
This sequence comes from uncultured Acidimicrobiia bacterium, assembly GCA_937949585.1. Taxonomy (GTDB): domain Bacteria; phylum Actinomycetota; class Acidimicrobiia; order IMCC26256; family CALEDW01; genus CALEDW01. Next base: position 5,752 of record CALEDW010000291.1, on the reverse strand, counting down.
CCAGCAACAGGTTCTGCACGGCCGGGAACACCGAGCCGTACCAGGACAGGCGGCCGAGCGGGCCGGGCCAGGGCCGGCCCCGCTGGCAGACGACGACGACCACCGGCACGTCCTCGAAATGGTCGGCCTGCCACTGGACGGCGGCCAGGATCCGGGCCATCCGCAGATCACCCCGGGCCTGGGCGCCCGCCAGCCGCTTGTACAGCGCCCACGCCTGCCGGTTGAGGCGGGCGAGCTGGTGCTTGGTCGCGGGGTCCCGCACGACGAGGAACTCCACGAGCTGGCGGTTCCCGCCCGAGGGGGCCTTCTGCGCCAGGCGGCACAGCTCGAGCACCAGGTCGTCGTCCACCGGGTCGGGGCGCAGGCGCCGCACCGCCCGCTGGGTCTCCATGGCCTCGACGAGCGGCATCCGCAGACCGCGGCGCCAGTCGGTCGGGGAGGGGCCGGCCGGGAGGTCCGGGGGTGGTGGCATGGGGGCTCCTCTCTGGCGGTGTCCGCCGCGGGAGCGTAGACACCGGCGCGGCGCGCCGGCCGGTGCCCCGCCGATCCGCCGGGCGATATCCTGGGCCGCACCGGGCGATTGGCTCAGATGGTGAGAGCGCTGCCTTCACACGGCAGAGGTCGGGGGTTCGAGTCCCTCATCGCCCACCCTGCGGCCGCGCCCGCCCCGCCGCACGGTGGCGGATAGGTGGCGGATAGAAGGTCCCCACGCCCGCCCCCGACGACTCCCCGGTTGCGCTCGTCACGGCCGCAGCCCGTGGCGCCGCCGCCCTGGCCGAGGCGCCGGCCGAACGGCCGGTGGAGATACTGTGCCTGCTCGGCGACCGCTACGAGACGCTGGCGGCGGCGTGGGCCGCCACGGTGCTGCGGATGCCGATCGTGCACCTCCACGGCGGCGAGCTCACCTCCGGTGCGATCGACGACCCGATGCGCCACGCCATCACGCAGCTCGCGCACCTGTACTGCTGCGCGCACGAGGTCTACGCGGCCCGAGTACGGCGCATGGGGGAAGAGGCGTGGAGGGTGCACGTGACCGGCGCCCCCGGCCTCGACCGGCTGCCGGCCGACGCGGCGGGCACGACCCTCGAGGCGATCTGCGAGGATCTGGACGTGCCGCTGCGCCGACGGGTGGTGCTGTGCACGTACCATCCGCCGACCGCCCACCCGCAGCTCGGGGTCGCCGAGGTGGAGGCGATCCTCGACGCGCTCGCCGAGGTGCCGACGGTCCTGATCACCGCGCCCGGGGCGGACCCCGGTGCCCGAGCGGTGACCGAACGCATGCGGCAGTGGTGCGCCGGCCGGTCCGGCGCCGTCTTCGTGCCTTCGCTGGGGGCCCGCTACCCGGCGGCACTCGCCGGGGTCGACGTCGTGGTCGGCAACTCCTCGAGTGGGATCATCGTCGGCGGTGCCGTCGGTGGACCCCCCGTCGACCACGAGGATCTCCACGAGGCCCGGGTGGTCCTGGGCGCTGAGCGAGGCGAGGCAGTCGGTGATCCGGGCCCGTTCGTCGAGCGTGGGGACCACGATCGTGACCGTGGGCGTCACGGCACGGGGATGCTAGAGGCTGGGCGGGCGCGGTCCGTCCCCGCCGGCCGGCGGGCGTTACCGTCGCGGCTGTGGGCCGGGGAGGTGAGGAGATCGCACGGTGGTTGGGAGCCCTGGCCGTGGCCCCGGACGGCGGGGCCCGTCTCGACCGCCGCGATCCGGGCGACACCTGCGGTTTCGATTCGAAGGCGCGGGCGGCGGAAGACCTCGCGGTGCTCGTCGAGCGGATGCGGATCCTGCAGAACCGCCTGTGGGCAGAGCAGCGGCGGGCGGTGCTGGTGGTGCTCCAGGGCCTCGACGCGTCCGGGAAGGACGGGACGATCCGCCGGGTGTTCACCGGCGTGAACCCGCAGGGCTGCGAGGTCACTTCCTTCAAGGTGCCGACGCCGAACGAGCTGGCCCACGACTACCTCTGGCGGTGCCATGCCGCGTGCCCCGCCCGGGGGAAGATCGGGATCTGGAACCGGTCGCACTACGAGGACCTCGTCACCACCCGGGTGCTCGGACTCGTGGACGACCAGCAGGTCCGGCGCCGGTACCGCCACGTCCGGGCCTTCGAGCAGCTGCTCGGCGACGAAGGCACCCGGGTCGTCAAGGTCTTCCTCCACCTCTCCCGCGACGAGCAGCGGCGGCGCCTGCAGCGCCGTATCGACGACCCCGAGCGGCGCTGGAAGTTCCGGCCCGACGACCTCGAGACCCGGCGGCGCTGGGACGAGTTCCTCGCAGCCTACGACGACGCGATCTCGGCGACGAGTACGGCCTGGGCGCCGTGGTACGTCGTGCCCGCCGACCACAAGTGGGTGCGCGACCTGGTGGTCGCCTCGCTGTTGGTGGCCACCCTCACCGACATGGACCCCCGCCTCCCCGAGCCCGACCCCGGGATCACCGGGCTGCGGGTCGAGTAGGGTCGCCCAGCCGTCCGAAGGGAGGATGCCCGTGAGCGAATCCGTGGCCGCGGAGGTGGTGCACCGGGCGGTCGAGCGGTACCTCGACGCCTACAACCGCGACGACCGGGACGCGTTCTGTGCCCTCTTCGCCGACGACGCGGTGGTCGAGGATCCGGTCGGCACGCCGCCGCACGCCGGGCGTACCGCCATCGCCGGGTTCTGGGACACCGTCCACGGTCTGGCCGACGGGCTGCGCCTGACCGCCGACCGACGGATCGTCTGCGGCGGGGAGGCGGCGATGGTGCTCACGATCGAGGCCACCATGGGCGGCCGGCGTACCCGGATCCACGCGGTCGACACCTTCCGGGTGCGCCCCGACGGCCTGATCACCGAGGTCCGGGCCTACTGGGACCTCGCCGCCGCCGAACCCGTCGGCTGAGGGGGCGGGCCGGGCGTCAACCCGGCCCGAGGCGCTCGCGGACCCAGGCCAGGATCGCGCCGTTGAAGTCGGCCGGCGCGTCGGGATCGGTGTTCAGGACGTCGTTGCGGGTGGGGACGTGACGATCACAGGGTTCGGGGCGGCTTCCCTCGACACACAGGCGCAGGACCCGCGATGGGTGGCCGGGACCGAGCGACGCCACGGCGAGCCGCATCGGCTCGTGCATGCACTCCGCCGCCCACAGCGTCGGGGTGGAGCCGTCCGGCAGCGGGCAGGGGATCGGCACGGAGCCGCACAAGGCGTGGTCACCTCGGCTGTACACGTGCATGACCGGGACGGTGAGCCGCCCGTCGGCGACGAGACGGTGCGGCTCGTTGGCGGGGTCGACGACCTCCGGGTCGATGCGGGCCTGTACGCCGAGGCCGCGCTGTTCGGTGTTCTTCTCGCATCCCGATGATCCCGGGATCCCGACCCCGGCCACGTACCGCAGCCACGCCTGGTTCAGGACCCCGGAATCGGAGACCACCGCCATCGGGGGGATCCCCATCCGCTGCAGGGCCCAGGCGACGTGGTACACGCCGTAGCCGCCGGCGCTGGTGCCGTGCAGCACCATCCCGGTGGTGGGGTACAGGGCGCGGGTGAAGGCGACGGCGGCCTTGGTGGCGGCGAGGCCGCCGGTCGTACGGGCATGCCCGTCGGAGGTCGTGTTGGGGTTGTAGGGATCGAAGGAGTCGTTGCCGCCGTAGATGTCGTGGCTGCACATCGACACGATGAGGACCCGCAGCGGCGTGATCTCGGCGCGCGCCCGTTTCAGGAGCCCCCCGTCGTTGAACCCCATCTGGGTGGACAGCGACTCCTCCGACTTGTTCGCCGCGCTCGGCTGCGGCGAGCCGTCCGGGGCGAACCAGCCTGCGCCGCCGCCCCGCATCCGAACCCACAGTGGTGCCGGGGCGGCCGGGTCGGACCCGGCCCGGGTCCCGACGACGAAGCTGTGGACACCGCCGATCGAGCACGGCGCGGCGAGGTTCCGGTAGCGCTGCCACACCCAGCCGTCGGCGGTGGTGGTGCCGTCGGCGACGACGATCCGGTCCGTCACCGCCGGGGCGTCGAGCCGGGGAGCGTCGTCCCGCAGGACCAGGGCCGAGTAGAGCCGACCGTCGGTGTCACAGGTGTGCTCACCGACCCCGATCGCGTCCCACCGTGCCTCGAGGAGGCGGGGATCGGTCCGCCAGGTCTCCCACAGCTCGTCCCCTGCGGCGAGGTTCTGTGCCGCGGGTGACCCGAGGGTCGCATCGAGCGGTGCCGACCCGACGAGCTCGGCCAGGGCCCGGGTGGGCTCACCGAGGTAGGACACCAGCGCAGCCGGGTCGGTGCCGACCGTGCCCGATGCGCACAGCTGCGCGGCCCGGGCCCGGGCCCGTTCGGTGAGCAGGACGGAGGTGGTGAGGGCGGGACGATCCGCCGCGGCCCGTTGGTCGTTCACGCGATGCACGGTGAGCGGCTCGCAGGCCATGAGCAGCAGGACCCCGAGGGTGACGCCGAGCCCGGCCCGGGTCCGCAGCCGCGGGGAGTGCCGTCGTATGGCCATCCGTCGAGACCTTCCCGTCCGTCGATCCCGTCCGTCGAGAGCATCCGTGCCGCCGGGGCCTCGCCCGAGGGCCAACGGGGAGCGGGGCCGTGGGCGCAGGTACCACCAACTGACTGGCCGCTCACCGTCCGGATCGGCCAGAATAGAGGGCCGATGCAGATCGAGTCACGTGATTCCGTGTCGCTCAAGCCGGCCGAGCTCGACGAGCTGGGCCAGCTGCTCGCCTCGGTCGGGTTGCCGGGCATGGACGCCGAGTTGGAGGCCTGCGTGGAGCAGTTCCCGCTCGTCGTGCTCGCCGATCTCGACGGAACTCGCCAGGCGTTCATGTTCGGCTCGCTGGAACGGGTGGGCGGCACCCCGTGCATCCTGTGGGGCCTCGGCGCCGCCCGGCGGGGGCGCCACGCCGGCCCCGCGACCCGGGGGATGGTCGCCGAGCTGTACCGGCGGGCGGCGATCTCGTTCCCCGACGAGGACGTGCTCGTCGCCGGTCGCATCGCCCACCCGGGGGCGTACGGGCTGCTCAGCGGGCTGGTCGACGTGGTGCCCCGGCCCGGCTACTCGCCGACCGGCGAGGAGCGGGCGTGGGGCCGTCGATTGGCCCGGCGGTTCCGCTGCGAGGACCGCTACGACGACCGGGCGTTCCGGGTGACGGGCGGCGGCGGGCCCGAGGCGCTGCTCGATGCCTCGACGCTCAAGGGGGGCGGCAAGGCGGCGGCCAGCGTCCTCCAGGGCGTCGACCCGGCCCGGGGCGAGGCGGTGATCGCGTTCGGGTGGGCGACCGCCGAGGCGTTGCTCAACGGCCTGGGTCACCGTCCCTGAGCGCTGCGGGCGTGGGGACGTCGCCGGGTGGTGCGGCCCGGCGGGCCTCGACCACCTCGTCGAGCGTGGCGGCGAGCGCATCGGGATCGGTCACCGGGGCCCGGCAGGCGTAGGCCTCGCAGACGTACGCGGCCGGGCGCCCGCCGACGGTGCCTCGCCCGGCCAGCAGGGGGGAGCGCCCGGCGGCACCCGACGGTGACGGGCGGGTGACGCAGCGAACCGCCGCCGGCAGCATCCGACGGGTCACCTCCGCAACCAGCGCGTCGCGGCGTCGTCCGGGGGGCCCGACGACCGCCACCTCCAACGGTGGCGACACGGCCCGTTCCAGTGCCCCCACGAGGTGCGGCACCGCGCTGGGGTGCCGCTCGAGCAGCGTGGCGTGCAGCCGCAGCACCCGCCGCGCCTCGTCGGTGAAGCGGGCCTCACCGGTGAGGGCCCCCAACCGGAGCAGGGCGTCGCAGGCGAGGGCCTGCT
>CALEDW010000290.1 GCA_937949585.1 uncultured Acidimicrobiia bacterium | reverse complement strand
TGCCCGCCTGCGGGTCACCGGCACCGGATACGGCCCGGCGGGTGAGATCCGCAGCGCCGAGGGGGCCGCCCCGGGGCCAGAACGCGACCGGGCCTGGTGGTGGTGCCTGGCCGTCGCGGCGCTGTGCAACGACGCCCGGCTCGTCGCCGACGACGGGCGCTGGCGGGTCGTCGGCGATCCCACCGAGGGGGCGCTGCTCCGCCTCGCCCGCAAGGCCGGCGTCGACACCGACGCCCTGCGCGCCGATCACCGGCGCCGCGGCGTGGTGCCGTTCTCCTCGGCCCGTGCGTTCATGGCGACCCTGCACGACGCCCCCGACGGGTCCCGGGTGGTGGCGGTGAAAGGCGCCGTCGAGCGGGTGCTGGACCGGACCCGCTGGTGCCTCGACGACCGTGGGACCCGCCGACCGGTCGTCGCCGCGGGGGTGCTGGCCGCCGCCGAGGAGCTCGCCGCCGACGGGTTACGGGTCCTGGCCGTGGCCGTGGGCACCTACGCCGGACCCGACGACGCCTTCGGGGAGTCCGACGTGGACGACCTCACCCTGTGCGGACTGGTGGCCATGGCCGACCCGCCCCGGCCCGGCGCACGGGCTGCGGTGGCGGCCTGCCGGCGGGCCGGGATCACGGTGAAGATGATCACCGGGGACCATGCCACCACCGCGGCGGCGGTGGCCCGGCGCATCGGGCTGCTCGACGAGACCGGCCCGGGCCGGGTGCTCACCGGGGCCGAGCTCGCCGAGCTCGACGACGCCGAGGTGCCCGAAGCGGTGGAGCGCGCCGCGGTGTTCGCCGGGGTGGCACCGGAGCAGAAGCTGCGGATCGTCGAGGCACTGCAGGACCGGGGCCACGTGGTGGCCATGACCGGCGACGGCGTGAACGACGCGCCGGCGCTGCGACGGGCCGACATCGGCGTGGCCATGGGCCGCTCCGGCACCGAGGTGGCCAAGGAGGCGGCCGACATGGTGCTGCTCGACGACGACTTCGCCACCATCGAGGCCGCGGTGGAAGAGGGGCGCACCGTGTTCGCCAACCTCACGAAGTTCATCGCCTGGATCCTGCCGACGAACGCCGGTGAGGGGCTCGTGCTGCTCACCGCGATCGTCGCCGGGACGACGCTGCCGATCCTGCCGGTGCAGATCCTGTGGATCAACATGACCACGGCCCTGGCCCTCGGGTTGATGCTGGCCTTCGAGCCCCGCGAGGCCGACGTGATGGACCGGCCGCCGCGGGATCCCGGGGCCCCGATCCTCACCCGGGCCCTCGTGCAGCGCATCGTGATCGTGGGCACGATCCTCGCCGCCAGCGCGACCTGGATGTTCCGCTGGGAGCAGGACCACGGCGCCTCGGTGGCCGAGGCCCGCACCGCCGCGATCAACCTCTTCATCGGGGTGAAGATCGCCTACCTGCTCACCTGCCGGTCCCTCACCCACCGCATCGCCGAGATCGGTTGGTGGTCGAACCCGTGGATCCTGGTGGGGGTCGCGACCCAGGCCGCGGCCCAGCTCGCCTTCACCTACCTGCCCCCGATGCAGGTCGCGTTCGGCACCGCGGCGATCGGTCCCGGGGCCTGGGCACGCATCGCCGTCGCCGCCGCGCTCGCCGGTACGGTGGTCAGCCTGGAGAAGCGCCTGCGCCGCCGCCCGGTGGTGTGACGCCCGGGCTCAGGCCTCCACCGCTTGGAGGATCTCGTCGGGGATGTCGAAGTTGGCGTAGACGTTCTGCACGTCGTCGTGGTCCTCGAGGGCGTCGACCACCCGCAGGACCTGCTTGGCGGCCGAGGCGTCGGGGAGCGGCACGGTCTGGCCCGCCAGCATCGTGAGCTCGGCGCTGCGGACGGGGATCCCCGCCGCCTCCAGCGCCGCCCGCACCGCGGCCAGGTCGGCCGGACCGGTGGTCACCTGCCAGGTGTCGCCCTGATCCTCGATGTCCTCGGCGCCGGCCTCCAGCGCCGCGGTCATGAGCTCGTCCTCGGCGGCGGCCGCCCGGTCGACGAGGATCACCCCCTTGCGCTCGAACTGCCAGGCCACCGCCCCCGGCTCGGCGAGCGAGCCGCCGTTGCGGGTGAAGATGTTCTTCACCTCGGCGCCGGTGCGGTTGCGGTTGTCGGTGAGGGTCTCCACCAGGACCGCCACCCCGCCCGGGGCGTAGCCCTCGTAGGTCACGGCCTCGTACCGGACTCCCTCGAGCTCCCCGGTCCCGCGTTTGATCGCCCGCTCGATGTTCTCCTTGGGCATGGACGCGTCCCGGGCCTTCTGCACCATCGTCCGCAACGTCGGGTTCCCGTCGAGGTCGCCGCCGCCCTGCCGGGCGGCAACCTCGATCTGGCGGGCGAGGCGGGCGAACAAGCGGCCCCTCGCCGCGTCCGCCGCGCCTTTCTGGTGTCGGATCGAGTGCCACTTCGAATGACCGGACATCGGGTCACACCTCCTGGAGAACGAGCTGGTGGACGCGCAGGTCGCCGGCCAGCTCGGGGTGGAAGGTGGCCCCGAACAGCCGGCCCTGCCGGACGAGGACGGGGGTGCCGGCGTGGCGGGCGAGGATCTCCACGTCGGGTCCGGTCGCCTCGATCACCGGCGCCCGGATGAACACCCCCGGAAACGGCCCCCCGGCCAGACCGGCGATCCGCACGGGTGCCTCGAACGACTCCCGCTGCCGCCCGTAGGCGTTGCGACGGACCCGCACGGCAAGGACCCCGAGCGGCACCTGGTCGGGCCGTCCGTCGAGGACCTCGGCGGCGGCGACGATGAGCCCGGCGCAGGTGAGCAGGGCCGGGGTGCCGGCGTGCAGGCACTGCCGCACCGGTTCGCGCAGGCCGGACAGGTCGAGGAGCCGGGTGATGGTCGTGGACTCCCCGCCGGGGAGGACGACCGCCTCGACGCCGCTCAGATCGGCGGGGGTGCGGACCTCGACGACCTCGGCGCCGAGCGCCGCGAACGCCTCACGGTGCTCCCGGAACGCCCCTTGGAGCGCGACGACCCCGACCTTGGCCACGTCCGCGTCCGCCTGGGGGTCGCGGCTCGACGGCCGGGCCGGGCACGGTCACCAGCCCCGCTCGGCGAGCCGGGTGGTGAGGGCGCCGAGCTCCTCGCCGCGCATCGCCTCGCCCAGCCCTCGCGACACCTTGGCCACGATCGCCGGGTCCCGGGCGTGGGTGGTGGCCTCGACGATCGCCTTGGCCCGGGCCGCCGGGTCGGAGGACTTGAAGATCCCCGAACCGACGAACACCGCCTGCGCCCCGAGCTGCATCACCAGCGATGCGTCCGCCGGGGTGGCGATCCCCCCGGCGCAGAACAGCGGCACCGGCAGCTCCCCCCGTTCGGCCACCTCGCGCACCAGCTCCAGGGGCGCACCGAGCTCTTTGGCGCGGGTGGGCAGCTCCTCGGGGCCGGAGACGCTGAGGCGGCGGAGATCGCCGAGGATGGAGCGCAGGTGGCGGACGGCCTCGACGATGTTGCCGGTGCCGGCCTCGCCTTTCGAGCGGATGAGCGACGCGCCCTCGGCGATGCGGCGCAGGGCCTCCCCCAGCGTGGTGGCCCCGCAGACGAACGGCACCGTGAACGCCCACTTGTCGACGTGGTGGTCCTCGTCGGCGGGGGTGAGCACCTCGGACTCGTCGATGTAGTCCACCCCGAGGGCCTGCAGCACCTGGGCCTCGGCGAAGTGGCCGATGCGGCACTTCGCCATCACCGGGATGGTCACCGCGTTCTGGATCGCCTCGATGATCGCGGGGTCGGACATGCGGGCCACCCCGCCGTCGCGGCGGATGTCGGCCGGGACCCGCTCGAGGGCCATCACCGCGACCGCCCCGGCGTCCTCGGCGATCCGGGCCTGCTCGGGGGTGACCACGTCCATGATCACCCCGCCCCGCAGCATCTCCGCGAAGCCGCGCTTCACCCGGGCGGTACCGGTCGTGGGCGGGGTGGTGAGCTCGGGCATCGACGCCATGCTACCGGCCCGCACCGGCCCCGCCCTCCGGCACGACGGTGACGGGGTGGCCGGGGTCGGGAAGCTCCACCCAGGTGCGGCCGGGGCGCAACGGGACGGGGCGGCCGGCGGCGTCCAGCAGCCGGGCGGGCTCCTCGCGCCGGGGACGGACCCAGCGGGCCGGCACGGCCCGACCCGCCCCGAGCACCCACGCCTCGCCCTCACCCACCAGCCGGGCCTCGGAGCCCGGCCGGCCCACCCCACCCAGGTACGGCACGGCCATCACCACGACGTTCGTCGCCGCGATCTGCCCGCCGCCGCGGCCGAGGAACTCCCGGCCGCCTTCGAAGCGCCGCCAGGCACCCGATGCGGCGTCCCACCGGTAGGTGACCCTGAACGACCCCGGGTAGCCGATCCCGACCTCCGCCGCCGGTGCGCCGCCGGCGGGCCCCTCCGGCCGGTAGGTGAACAGCGCCGGCGGTGGGACCGGCTCCCCACCCCGGTCCCAGAGCCGGTCGGGGCGGACGTAGAGGTTGTGCGGCGCGGGCCGGGCCCGGTCGCGGAACATGGCCGAGCCGGCCCGGGCCTCGTCGACGGCGACCACCGGGGCCGCGGCGAGCGCCGACAGCGCGTCGCGGGCCCCACCGGAGAACGCGAACACCCCGCCGAGCGGCCACACGATGAGCGGGTCGGTGCGGCGCACCGAGCGCACCGGACCCACCACCTCGGGCGCCGTCGACTGGTACATCGCCAGGAAGCGGGTGAGCTGACCCTCGACGACCTCGGTCCAGACCACGTCGGCCTGCTCCAGGCCGCTCTGGGGCCGGGCGGCCGGATGGTTGTCGACCTTCACCGCCACCACGGGCCGGTGCGCCGAGACACCGGCCGGGTCGGGCAGGCCGGTGAGCGGCGCCGTGGGCACCGCGGCCGTGGTGGTGGGGCGTGCCCGGCCCGGACGGGTCGTGGGCGACCCGCGCCCCACGTCCCCGGAGGAGCACGCCACCAGGGGCCCGAGGAACGCCAGGAACGCCGCCACCGCCGCACCGGGCACCCCCCGTCGCAGCCCGCCCCGGCGCCGCCCGCCCGGACGCCCGGTCACATCTCGCGCAGCGCGGCGATGCGGTCCTCGAGCGGGGGGTGCGTGTCGAAGGCGCGGTTCAACCATGTGCGGGATCTCCGGGGTTCGGAACCGCCGTCGCGGTCCAGTGGTGACTCGATCCACAGCTGCTCGGTGGCCCGGGACGCGCCGGCCACGACCGTGCGGTCGTCGCGCAGCTTCTCCAGGGCGGAGATGAGCCCGGGAGGGTAGCGGGTGAGCCCGACCGCCGAGGCATCCGCGAGGTACTCCCGGCGGCGGCTCACCGCGAACTGCATGAGCCGGGCGGCCAGCGGCGCCAGGAGGAGGAGGACCAGCGCCGCGGCACCGGTGAGCAACCCCAGCGGCCCGGCGTTCCGCCGGCCGCGGCGCATCCCACCCCACCAGGCGGCGCGCAGGGCCAGGTCGGCGACGAGCACCACGATCCCGACCGCCGTCACCGCGATCGTGCTCACGAGGATGTCGTGGTTGCGGATGTGGCTGAGCTCGTGCGCGAGGACGCCCTCGAGCTCCACCCGGTTCAACTTCTCCAGCAGCCCGGTGGTCACCGCCAGCGCGGCGTGGCGGGGGTTGCGTCCGGTGGCGAACGCGTTCGGCGCCGGGTCGTCGACGACGTACAGGCGCGGCTTGGGCAGCCCCGCCGCGATGCACAGGCCCTCCACGAGGTTGTGGTACCGCTTGAACTCGGGGCCGTCGGCGGGGCGGGCCCGGCTGGCGGCGAGCGCGATGCGGTCCGAGGACCACCAGGAGGTCCAGGCGGCGGCCACGGCCAGCACCACGGCGACGGGAACGATCACGGGACCGGCCCGGAACAGCGACCCGACGGCGGCGACGACGAGGGCGACGAGCAGCGCGAACGCCACCAGCAGCGCGGCCGAACGCCGACGGTTGCGCGCAATCTGGTCGTAGAGGTCCATCGCGGGGAGCGGCGACCTCAGAACTGGACCGTGACCGGCCCCTGCGCCTCCGGCTCGCTCTCGAAGTACTCCCGCGACCGGAAGCGGAACGTGCCGGCCACGAGGTTCCCCGGGAAGACCTGGATCCCGTTGTTGTACTTCAGCACCGCGTCGTTGTAGAACTGCCGGGCGTAGGCGATGCGGTCCTCCGTGGAGGTGAGCTCCTCCTGGAGGTTCAGGAAGTTCTGGTTCGCCTTGAGATCCGGGTACTGCTCGGCCAGCGCGAACAGGCTCTTCAGCGTCGCGCTCAAGGCGTTCTCGGCCCGCGCCTGCTCGGGGGGCGTCCCCTGGTCGTGCGCGGCCATCGCCGCGGTGCGCGCCGCGGTGACCGCCTCGAGGGTCTGGCGTTCGTGGGCGGCGTAGCCCTTCACGGTCTCCACGAGGTTCGGGATGAGGTCGTAGCGACGCCGGAGCTGCACGTCGATCTGGCTGTAGGCGTTGTCGATCCGGTTGCGGAACCGCACGAGCCGGTTGTAGGTGGCCACGACGTACGCCGCGAGCAGCACGACGACGGCGACGATGACGATGGTCGCGATCACGGGCCGATGCTAGGGCTGCGGATCGGGCTGCACACGGATGGTGAGCCGCTGCTCGCCGGGACGGCGGAACGGGAAGCGGTGCCTGCGGTCACGGCGACGGTACCCGACTCGGGTCGCCGGGCGCACCGGCGGCCAGCCAGCCCCCGAGCCGCTCGAGGCCCCGGTCCAGGGCCCCCAGCAGCGCCTCGTGCAGCGGTCGGTTCGCCGCCGCCAGCACGGCCAGGGCCGTCTCGGGGCCCGAACCGACGGCGGGCCGGTCGTCGAGCGGGCGGCCGTCGGCGGCGGTGACGACGCCGCCGGCCTCGGCGACGATCAGCGCACCGGCGGCGACGTCGTAGGGGAAGTTCACGCAGATCGCCCCCTCTCCCACCGCCCGGAACTCGTCGGCGAGCTCCGGGTGCTCGTCCACGATCCGCCGCCCCACGTCCACGTAGGCGTCGAGCTGGCCGGTGACGATGCGGGTGAGGGCGAACGCCGCCGAGCCGA
>CALEDW010000289.1 GCA_937949585.1 uncultured Acidimicrobiia bacterium | reverse complement strand
GTGGCGGTGGCGCCGGCGGCCACCGCGTTCACCCGCACGCCGGGCGCGAGGTCGGCGGCGAGCAGGCGGGTGAGGTGGTCGAGCGCGGCCGTCGCCGTTCCGTAGGCCGCGTAGCCCCGCCCGACCAGGTGCCCCATCGCCGAGGAGACGTTCACCACCGCCGATCCGCCCGCACCCGTGGTGTCGGCGGCGTCGAGGAGGTGGGGGGCGGCGAGCTGGGTGAGCCGGAACGCCGTGGTCACGTTGAAGTGGAAGGCCGCCTCGAAGAACCGCTCCGAGGTGTCGGGGAACGGGCGGGGCGGGGTGCCGCCGGCGTTGTTCACCAGCACGTCGAGGCGCCCGAGCGCCCCGAGTGCGGCTTCCACCACCCCGGGCAGCGCCGCGGTGTCGGACACGTCGGCCGGGACCACCACGGCCCGCCGCCCGAGCGCCCGGATCTCCTCGGCGGCGGACTCCAGGTCGGCGACGGTGCGGGCCACCACCGCCACGTCCGCGCCCTGCTCCGCCAGTGCCACGGCCACGGCCCGCCCGATCCCCCGCCCGGCGCCGGTGACGAGGGCGGCACGGCCGTCGAGACGGAACCGGTCGATGAGCACGCCGGGACGCTACCGGTCGCCGGACGGGCCGGGTGTCGGGCCGGCGCCGTGGGGCCGGCCGGTGACGAGGTTCGCCGGGCGCCGTCCGGCCAGCACGGCCACCGTGGCCTCGCAGGCGAGGCGGGCCATGTGGGTGCGGGTGTCCCGGCTCGCCGAGCCGATGTGGGGCAACAGGACGGTGCGGGGCGCGGCGAGCAGCCGAGGGTGCACCTGCGGTTCGTGCTCGTACACGTCGAGGCCGGCGGCGAAGATCCGGCCCGCCTCGAGGGCGGCGGCGAGTGCCTCCTCGTCGACCACCGGGCCCCGGGCGGTGTTCACCAGCACCGCAGTGGGTTTCATCCGCTCGAGCTCCGCCGCGCCGATGAGGTGGCGGGTGTCGGGGGTGAGCGGCACGTGCAGGCTCACCACGTCGGCGGTGTCGAGCAGTTCGCCGAGCGTGGCGCACCAGCCGGGCTCCCCGGTGGGACGGCGGGTGTGGTGCAGCACCCGCATCCCGAACCCGACGGCGCGCCGGGCCACCGCCCGGCCGATCCGCCCGTACCCGACGAGGCCCAGCGTGGCGCCGTGCACGTCTCGGCCCAGGTACTGGGTGATTCCCCATCCGGCCCAGCGTCCGGCCCGCAGGTCGGCCTCGGCCTGCGAGCAGAGCCGGCTGGCGGCCAGGATCAGCGCGAAAGTGAGGTCGGCGGTGGTCTCGTCGAGGACCCCGGGGGTGTTGCACACCGCGACGCCCAGGCGGACGGCGGTGGCCACGTCGACGTTGTCGTAGCCCGCAGCAACGTTGGCCACGACCCGCAGGCGGCCGGCGGCGCCGGCGGTGAGGACCTCGGCGTCGATCCGGTCGGTGAGCAGGCACACGATCCCGTCCACCTGCGGGGCCGCCGTGACGAGCTCGTCGTGGGTGTAGGGCCGGTCGTCGGGGCGCCCGAGCACCTCCACGCCGGCGTCGTGCAGCGGGTCGGTGCCGCCGTCGGGCAGGACCCGGGTGACCAGCACGCGGCTCACGGGACCCCACGCTAGGGTCCCCGGCCCGTGGGGACCCCATGGGCCTGCTGAGCGCCGCGGAGGCGGTGGTGCTCGGCGTGGTGGAGGGCGTCACCGAGTTCCTGCCGATCAGCTCCACCGGCCACCTGGTGGTCACGTCGTCGCTGCTGGGCCTGCCCGAAGGCGGCCGGGCCGGCGACGCGGTGACCAGCTACGAGATCGCCGTCCAGGGCGGGGCGATCCTGGCCGTGCTCGTGCTGTACCGCCACCGTCTGGCGGTCATGACCGAGGGGGTGCTGGGCCGCAGCGCCGCCGGGCGGCGCCTCACCCTGGCCGTCCTCGCCGCGTTCGTGCCCTCGGCGCTGGTGGCGGTGGTCTCCGAACGTTGGATCAAAGGGACGCTGTTCGGGCCGTGGCCGGTGGTGGCGGCCTGGATGGTGGGGGGCGTGGCGGTGCTGGCCCTCACCCGTACCGGCCGGCTGGGCCCGGTGGGGGGACGGGCGCTGGAGTCGATCGGGGTGCGGGAGGCGGCGGTGATCGGCGCCGCCCAGGTGTTGGCGCTGTGGCCCGGTACCAGCCGGGCGCTGGTCACCATCGTCGCCGCGCTGCTCGTCGGCCTGTCGATGGCCGCCGCGGTGGAGTTCTCGTTCCTGCTCGGGTTCGTCACCCTGGGGGCGGCCACGGCCTACGAGGCGGTGCGCAACGGGTCGCTGATGGTCGAGACGTTCGGGTGGTTCACCCCGCTGCTCGGCTTCGCGGTGGCGTTCGCGTCGGCGGCGCTGGCGATCCGCTGGATGGTCGCCTACCTCACCCGTCACGACCTGGCGATCTTCGGCTGGTACCGCATCGGGATCGGGGTGCTCACCGCCGGGCTGGGACTGACCGGGGTGCTCTGAGCCGGGGCGCCGCCCCGTCCGTACACTGGCGTGATGGCTCCCGGGCCCGCCGCCGCTGCAGAGCGCCACGCGGTGATCGCCGGGGTGAACAAGGCCGGCACCACGTCGCTGTTCGTGTCGCTGTCGGAGCATCCCGACGTCGCACCGTCGGCGGTGAAGGAGCCCCGTTACTTCCTGCCGCTGCGCTGGGGCCGTCCCCTGCCGCCGTTCGAGGAGTACGAGGCGCACTTCCGCGCCGCCCGCCCCGGCGCGTTGCGACTCGAGGCGTCTCCCTCGTACCTGTACGGCGGTGCGCCCGTCGCCGCCGCGATCGACGAACACCTGCCCGGGGTGCGGGTCGTGGTGGTGCTGCGCGAGCCGGTGGCGCGGGCGGTGTCGTTCTTCACCTACCAGAAGGCCCGGCTGCGCATCCCCGCCGACCTGCCCTTCGCCGACTACCTCGCCGAGGCCCGGGCCCTGGGGGAGCGGTTGTACACCGACCCGGCCTGCGAACCGTGGTTCGCCGAGGCGGGGGGGCGCTACGCCGACCACCTGCCAGCCTGGTGGGAGCGGTTCGGCACCGAACGGTTGCGGATCCTGTCCTTCGAGGCGCTCGTCGCCGACCCGGCCGGTGAGCTGGACGCTCTCGCCCGATGGCTCGGTCTCGACCCCGACCGGTTCCCCCGCCGGGGGTTGCACCGGGAGAACCGCACCACGGGCTACCGGCGCGCCGGGCTGCAGCGCCTCGCCCTGGCCGTGAACGACCGGGGCGAGCGGGTCCTGCGGCGCGTCCCGGCGCTGAAGCGGACGCTGCGCTCGGTGTACTACCGGATCAACGGACGACCGGCCGGCGAGCGGATCCCCGAGGAGGTCCTGGCCGACCTCGCGTCGCGCTACGAGGAGCCGAACCGGCGCCTGGCCGCCGCGCTCACCGCCGCCGGGGTGCCCCTGCCGGGCTGGCTGCGCGACGCCGCCGGTGCCGGGGAAGCGGGGATCCGTTCCACGCTCACCAGGTAGGCGACCGACACCGTCGTCAACGCGGCGACCAGCGAGGGGATCACGATCCCCGAGTCGTTCAGCCCGAAGCCGAGCACCCCCAGCACCCCCAGCCCGATCCCGACCGGGACCAGCTCGGGGATCGTCGCCGCCAGGCGGCGCAGCGGCCGGCGGCCGGCGGCGACCAGCGCGACCACCAGCACCGCGGTGATGGGCAGGGCCCAGCCGATCCAGGAGCCGCCCACGGTGGCCAGGCTCGCCTCCCCTTTGCGGCCGAGCACCAGGGACAGGCCCGACCAGCCCTGGTCGCCCACCTGTTCGGCGAACCGGCCGACGTGGGTGCGGTCGTCGTCGGCGCGCAGCAGCTCGAGGCCGGCCACTGCGGTGCCGGCCGCCACCAGCAACCCGAGCGCCGCCACGACGGCCGCTCCGGCACGGACCCGCCGCCCGGAGAGCATCCAGCCGCAGAGCGCGAAGGCCGGACCGGCGGCGAGCGTCGCCCCGTAGTTCTGCCCGAAAAACGGCGGGGTGAACGACACGAACGTCACGGCCAGGGTCGCGGCGGCCGGGGTGAGACCCCGCCGGTCGGGCCACCGGGCGGCCAGGAGCCCGGCGACGATCAGCGCCGCGGTGGCGGTGACCGCGAAGCTCACGTTGCCGATCCCCGCCATGCGGATCCCGATCGTGGGTGAGTACCCGAACGGGGTCGACAGCTCGAGACGGGCGCCGGTGAACACGTCGGCGACGTGCAGGACCACCAGCGCCGCCATCGCGACCGCCAGCCCGTCGGTCGGGCGCCGGCGGCCGGCCCGGCGGGCCAGGAGGCCGAAGGCCGCCGCGCCGGCCAGCACGAGCGTCCAGTAGGCGAGGTTGCCGGCCCGGTCGAGTCGGAAGCCCCGCAGCACGAACGGTACCGCCAGCATCCCCGGTACCGACAGGGCCGCCCAGGCCACCACCGGCCGCACCGCCGGCCAGCGCCACTCGGCGGCGAGCGCCCCGGCGGCGACCACCAGGACCGCGACCACGAGGAAGAGCACGGCCTGGCCGACCCGGCCGTCGCGGCGGGCACCGTCGGCGGCGGCGTCGACCAGATCGGCGACCCGGGCCCGGTAGGTGCCGCCGGTTCGCCCCAGCTGCATCACCCGTCCTTCCATCTCGTCGGGGCGTTCCACTCCGGCCAGGGCGAGGACGGTCGGGGCCACGTCGACGAGGTGCACGAACCCGCTGCGGCGGGTGGTGGCGGAGCGCAGCAACCCGGTGGGTACGCCGGGGGCCCGCAGCGCCCCGACCCCCAGCGGGGGCTTGGATCCGGGGATGGCCAGCCCGACCACCACGACCGCGTCGCGGCGCAGGTCCACCGACCGCAGCAGCGTCCCGACGAGCGCATCGGTGTGGGCGAGCGCCCGGGCCTGCTGCCGGGCGGCCAGGTCGGGCAGCGCGAGCGGCGCGCCCTGCG
>CALEDW010000288.1 GCA_937949585.1 uncultured Acidimicrobiia bacterium | reverse complement strand
CCGACGCCGCCGTCGCCGCGTCGGCCGCTTGCGGGATACCGACGACGAGAGCCACACCGGCGAGGACCCCCGCCGCGCCCTTCAAGGTGCGCATGAACGTGCAACCGTTGCGCTCGGTCAGCTGAGCGTCAGGGTGAGCAGGGCCCGGTAGGTGCCGGGGCGGGTGGCGCCGGGCACGCCAAGGGTGAGCAGCGCTCCGCAGACCCAGGAGCCGCCGGCCCCGACCCCGGCCCGGCACAGGACCCGCGGGCGATCGAGGCCCTGCCCGGGCGGCGCGGGCGGTCCGGCCTCGACCGGCGTCGCCGCGCCGCTCACCAGCGCGCTCGCGGTGGAACGCGCCGCCGGCACCCACCCCAGGTTCGCCGCCGCGATGCGGTCGTCGCCGCTTCGGAAGTCGCTCACCTGGCCGACGAGGGTCCAGCCGGGCGATTCGGCCCGGTAGTCGCCCACCGTCACCTCGTTGAGGGGTGCGCTCGTCTCCTGTTCGGTGTCGCGCAGCTGGACGTCCGGGAGCACCACCTCCTCACCTGCACTGCTGAGCGTGAGGGGCCCGGCGTTCACCCCGACGCGGATCACCTGGGTGGCGGTTCCGTGGGCCGGGTCCGGGTCGGGGTCGGGGTCGCCGCTTGCGAAGCGCACCGGCACGAACAGGTCCTGGGAACGGTCGGTGTCGCCCTTGGCCGCAAAGGTGAGCACGTAGCAGGTCACCCCGGGTGCGGTGCAGTCGTAGGTCTGACCGCCGGCGGTCCAGCGGGCGGTGATCGGCGAGCCGTCGGCACGGGTGAGCTCGAAGTCGAACCGGCCGTTCGTGCGGCCGTCGGGGTTGGCCGGGTCGGTCTCCATCGTCTTGGTCGTCGGCGTGTCCACGCCGCCCGGCGGGCGCGGGTACACGTACACCGCGGCCTGGTAGCTGGTGGCGTCGGTGTACCAGTCGGGGTTCGTCGGACGGCCGTCGGCACCCAGGGTCAGTACCCCGAACGCCAGGTAGATCCCCCTCGGGCTGCCGAACAGCTGCTTCGCCGTGTCGAACCCGGTACCGGTCACCCGGATCGCAGCTCCGCCGGGGTCGAGGCCGGTCGTCGGCGCCACGGTGAGTGCGGGGCCGGCGGCGGCCGTCCCCGGGGTAGGGGCGGCCGCACCGGGCGACATGCCGGCCACGGGCATGCCGACGGCGAGCACCGCCGCGAGCACCGGGACCGCCCTCCGACGGGCCGCCGGACACCGGCGCCGTCTGCGAGCCCGGGGGGACCTGTCGATCGACGTCGCTTCCCTCGTCGTGGCGTACCTCATCGCAGCGTGTTCCTCCCGCTTGCCCGAATCATTAAAGGCAACCTAACCTAATCTCAGATGGAGGCGCAAGCGCAGGGATCCCCTCGGCCGCAAACCCGCGCGGGGGCGCTGGTGTGCGGGGCGGTGCTGGTGTGCGGGGCGGTGCTGGTGTACGGGGCAGTGGTGCCGGCGGCCGCCGCCGGCGTCCCGGCCACCACCGACCGGGCACCCCGCCTGCAGGTGCGGGCGGACGGGCGCGAGAGCACCGACGGAACCCGGGTCCTGCGGGTGTCGAAGGTGCGCGCCCTCGAGCCCGCCGGGGAGACGGTCACGGTGGAAGGGCGGGGGTTCGACACCGGCAAGGGCATCTACGTGACGCTGTGCCGGGTCGGCACGCGGTCCCGTCCGCCGCACCCGTGCGGAGGCGGCGCCGATCGCACCGGGACCGGCGACGCGTCGGTCTGGATCTCCTCGAACCCGCCGCCGTACGGCGAAGGCCTGGCCGTTCCCTACCGCCCCGGTGGCCGGTTCCGGGTCGAGCTGGTGGTCCGGGCGCGCGTGTCCGAACGCGTCGACTGCCGCCGGGTGCTGTGCGCGGTGACGACCCGCAACGACCACACCCGCACCACCGACCGGTCCCAGGACCTGCTCGTACCGGTGACGTTCCGGGGTGGAACGGCGCCCGCCCGTCCCGACGGCGACCTCGCCCTGCCCTCGGGCAGGGAAGGGATCGATCCTCGCGTGCTCGCAGTTGGTGCCGGTGCGCTCCTGTCGGCGACGGTCGGGACCCTGTGGATCAGGCACCGGCGGAGGGCGGGAGCGTGACGCCCCGCCACCGGACCCCGGCCGCGGTCGCGCTGACGGTGCTCTGGCTGGCCGGGATCGCCTGTGCCCCATCGCGCTCCATTGCGCCGGCCGACGCCCGGGAGCCCCAATCCGTACCGTCGCTCGGCACGGGCACGACCCGCCGGTCGACGGATCTCGCCCTGCCGGTCACCGTCCGCTCCGCCGACGGCCGCGACGTCACGGTGCGCAGCACGGCGCGGATCGTCTCGCTGTGGGGTGGGCTGAGCGAGATCGTGTTCGAACTGGGTTTCGGCGACCGGCTCGTCGGGCGCGACGTCGCCACCACGTTCGCCGAGGCCCGGCGCATCCCGGTGGTGACCCGGGCCCACGACGTCTCCGCCGAGGCCGTGCTCTCACGCCGACCGACCGTGGTGCTCGCCCAGAGCGACACCGGCCCGCCGGAGGCGCTGACCCAGATCCGACGGGCCGGTGTCCCGGTGGTCGTGTTCGGGATCCCGTCCTCGATCACCGCGATGCTGGACCGGATCCGGGCCGTGGGCAGGGCACTCGGTGCGCCGGAGCAGGGTGCATCGCTGGCGGCGCGGGTCGAGGAGCGCGTCGCCGCCGCGCAGGCCCAGATCCCTCCCGGGGCGACCCGGCCCCTCGTGGCGTTCCTGTACCTGCGCGGCGGGGCAGGGGTGTACCTCATCGGCGGACCCGGCTCGGGTGCCGACACCATCATCGAGGCGGCCGGAGGGCGCGACGCCGGGACCGCGATGGGGCTGCGACGTGCGTTCACGCCGCTTACGAGCGAGGCGCTGGTCCGGGCCGCCCCCGACGTGCTGCTCGTCACCGACTCCGGGCTGCGCTCGGTGGGCGGCCGGCGGGGCCTGCTGGAGCTCCCGGGTGTGGCCCAGACCCCGGCGGGGCGTGCCGGACGGGTGCTCAGCGAGGAGGACGGGCGGCTCTACGCCTTTGCGATGCGCACGCCCGAGGTCATCGAACGCCTCGTGGCCGGGTTGCACGACGTGGGCGCGCCGTGAGCGGCCGGGTCCTCGGGTTCACCTCGGCCCTGGCGTTGGCCCTCGTGGTCCTCGCCGTGGTCGCCGGGATGGTCGGGGCGTTCCCGGTCGCCGCCGCCGAGGTCGTCTCGTCGGTGCTGCACCGCGCCGGGCTCGACCGGCTCGGCATCCGGATCGGCGCTCCGCCCGGGGCGCTGGCCGAGTCGGTGCTCTGGGACATTCGATTCCCGCGGGTGGCGCTCAGCCTCGTGGTGGGCGGATCGCTCGGTGCGGCCGGGGCGGTCATGCAGGGCACCCTCGGCAACCCGCTGGCCGAGCCGGGCCTGGTCGGGGTGTCCTCCGGTGCGGCCCTGGCGGCGGTGGTGACGATCGTGGTGGCCGGCGCCCCGCTCGGGAGCTGGACCCTCACCCTCGCCGCGTTCGTCGGCGGGTGCCTCGCCACGCTGGCGGTGTACGCCGCGGCACGCCGCGAAGGTCGGACCGAGGTGGTGACCCTCATCCTCACCGGCGTGGCGCTCAACGCGATGGCCGGGGCGCTCATCGGCCTGTGCCTGTTCGTCTCCGACGCCGAGCAGTTGCGCAGCATCACGTTCTGGACGCTCGGCTCGGTCGCCCAGGCCGCTTGGATCAAGGTCGGCGCCGTCGGGCCGGTCGCGGCGGTCGGGCTCGTGCTGGCCCTCCGGCGGGGACGCGACCTCGACCTGTTCGCCCTGGGGGAACGCTCCGCCCGGCACCTCGGGGTACCGGTCGAACGACGGCGCCTCGAGCTGCTTGTCGTGGTCGCCGCGCTCACCGCTGCCGCGGTGGCCGTGGCCGGGATCATCAGCTTCGTCGGACTCGTCGTCCCCCACCTGGTTCGCATGGTGATCGGTCCCGCCCACCGGGCGCTCATCGTCGCCTCGGCCCTCGCCGGCGGCGTGGTGCTCGTGGGCGGCGACCTCCTGGCCCGTACCGTCGCCGCACCCGCCGAGCTGCCGCTGGGCGTGCTCACCGCGCTGGTCGGCAGCCCGGTGTTCTTCTGGCAACTGCGCCGCACCCGGGCCCGCCAGGGAGGCTGGGCGTGAGGGCCCGATCGCCGACGGTCCGCGCCGCGCACGGCGTCGGTCACCGGATCGAGGCCGACGACCTCTGGGTCCGTCGCAGCGGACGGGACGTGTTGGCCGGGGTCGACTGCCGGATCGGCGCCGGTGAGGTCGTGGTGATCGTGGGACCCAACGGCGCGGGGAAGTCCACGCTGCTGGCCACCCTGGCCGGCGACCTGCACCCGCGGACGGGAACGGTCTGTGTCGACGGTCGGCAGCTCCACAGCATCCCTCCGGGCGATCTGGCCCGGATTCGGGCGGTGCTCCCCCAGCAGCACACCGTGGCGTTCCCGTTCACCGTGCGGGAGGTGGTGGAGATGGGACGGGCCGCCTGGGCCGGACGGGCGCCCCGCCCCGACGACCTCGTGGTCGCCGAGGCGCTGGCCCTCACCGACACCACCCACCTGGCCGGGAGACGGATCACGGAGCTGTCGGGCGGGGAGCAGCGGCGGGTGGCGCTGGCCCGCGTCCTCGCCCAGGACACCCCCGTCCTGCTGCTCGACGAACCGACGGCCGGACTCGACCTGCACCACCAGGAGCTCGTGCTGCACCTCATGCGGGCCCGGGCCGCCGCCGGCGGTGCCGTCGGCTGCGTGCTCCACGACCTGTCGGCGGCAGCCTGGTGCGCCGACCGGGTGTTGCTGCTGCACGACGGCCGGGTGTTCGGCGCCGGCCCGCCTGCCTGCGTCCTCACCCCCGAGCTGCTGCACGCCGCCTACCGCCACCAGGTGGACGTCGTGACCCACCCCGGCACCGGCCAGCCCCTCATCTGCGCGCGCCGCCCTGCGCGCCGATCACCCGCATCCCCGACCCCCGGAGGTACGACGTGACGGCCCACCGCTGCACCCGCACCCGGCCCGGCCCCGCCTTGGGCCGGGTGCTGCTCGCCCTGACCCTCAGCGTCCCGATCCTCGCCGCCCTGTGGCCACCCGGCCGCCTCGAGGCGACCGTGATCGCATCGAGCCCGTCGGTGACGGTGACACCGGCCTCCGGCCTCGACCCGGAGGGCGCCACGATCACCGTCACCGGTCGGGGTTTCGACCCCAACCGGAACAACGGCGTGGGGATCTACGTGGTGTTCGGTCCCCGCGCCCCCGAGTTCTGGCGGGACGCCAACCGCTACGGCGCCGCCAAGTGGGTCCACCCTCGCGCCTCGGCCGGCCCCGGCCAGGCCCCCATGGCCCCCGACGGGTCGTTCACGGTGACCCTCGAGGTGAAGGCCCGCTACACCGACGGGAACGGCACCGAGGTCGACTGCCTCCGCAGCGGCTGCTCCGTCATCACCATGGCCGCTCACGGCGTGGCCGACCGTTCCCAGGACACCTTCACCGAAGTCCGGTTCCGCACGTCGGCTGCACCCACACCGACGACGGCGCCCCCGCCGCCGAGCCCGTCGCCGGGCGGGCCCACCGGGAACCCCGCACCGGTCCCCACCGCCGGGTCCGGCCCGGGCGTGGCTCCCACCGGGACCGCCACCGGCCCGGGCGCGCCGCTGCCCACCACCGGCACCGGGGTGTTCACCCACGTGACGCTCGGGCTCGGGCTGCTGGCGGTGGGACTCGGCCTCCTCGTGGCCGCCGGACCACCTCGGCCGCGTGTCCGGCGCACCTAGGATCGCCGGGTGCGGCGCTGGCGTGCGGTCTGGGACCCGCCGCGCCCGCACGTGCACCCGTTGCGCAGCCCCGCCGGGGCCTGCCTCACGGTCGACGCCCCGGCCGACCACCCCTGGCACCACGGGCTGTGGTTCGCGATCAAGTTCGTCGACGGTGACAACTTCTGGGAGGAGGTACCGCCGTTCGGGGTGCTGCGCACCCGGACGGTGACCGGCAACCCGGTGACGGGCCTGCGGGCCGAGATCGACTGGGTCCGTCCCGACGGTGAGGCGGTGGCGGTCCGGGAAACCCGTGAACTCCACCACCGCGACCTCGACGGTGCCTACGCGATCGACTGGACCGAGACGCTGGTCGCCGCACGCGACGTCGTGCTCGACCGCACCCCCTTCACCACCTGGGGCGGCTACGGCGGTCTCACCCTGCGCGGCGCCGGCGACTGGACCGACACCACTCTCTGCTTGCCGGACGGCACGTCGCGGGCACGGGTGCTGGGAGAGCCGGCCCCGTGGTGCGCGCTGGCCGGCCACACCCCGGCGGGACCGGCCGGGGTGGTGCTGTGCTGGCACCCCCAAAACCCCCGGCACCCCGTGCCGTGGTACGCCAGCACCCGGGCCGAGACCTACGGGACCGGGTGGGCGAACTTCTGCAACGCCGCGTTCCTCTGGCACGAGCCGCTGCGGCTCCCCGCCGGCGAACCCTTGGTGCTGCGCCACCGGGTGATCGTCCACGACGGTCACTGGGATGCCGCCCGGGCCGCGGAGGCGTACGCGACGTGGACAGGGTGAAGCCGGCCGACCCGTTCGGCCGGTTGGCGGACCGCTGCGTCGAGCTCGTCGTCGACCGGCTCACCCGTCTCGTCCACACCCACCTTCGGGACTGGCGGTTGCCGGGCAGCTTCGCGGGGCACGTCGTGGGCGCCGACGTACGCGCCGATGCGGTCTACACCCTCGGCCACCTCGGCGACGCCGGCGTCGAGGAGGTGGCGGGGGCGCCGGTCCTCGAGGTGATCCGCCGGCTCCTCGCCGAGGTGAACGGCGCCGTCACGCACACGTTCTTCTCCTACCGGATCGCCGAGACCCTCGGCCGCCACGGCCCCTTCGACGGCAACCCCCTCCTGGAGGGACTCACCGGCCACCAGCGCGACGAGGTGGCCCGGGCCTGCGACTCGAGCGACTGGGTCGAGCTGCTCGACGCGGGGGTACTGCCCCGCAACTACGCGGCGGTGCTGGCCCGGGTGGAAGCGGCCCGCCACCGGCTCGGGCTCGCCGAGCGCACACACCTCCTCGACGACCTCGTCGCCCGCACCGCCACCCTGCTCGGCGAGAACCCGTACCGCTACGTCGACGACTCCAACCGGCGGACCGGCCGGTACGACATCTACACCGCCGACATCTGGCTGTTCTGCGAGCCGCTCGCCGGCCGGCTTGGTGCGGTGTGGCACGAGGGACTCGCCGCCGCCATCGCCCTGGTGGAGGCGGTGTGCGGCCCCGACGGTTCCGCGGTGCCCTGGGGGCGCAGCACCGGGCCGCTCGCCCAGGCCCTCACCGTGGAGCTGGCCGCCGTCGGGTCGCGCCTCGGGATGCTCGCCGACCCGGCGGCCTGGAAGGCCCGGGCCACCGCCGCGCTCGACGCGCTCGCCGCCGACCTGCGCGACGGGATCACCGACGCGCACCGCCACCGCGACCAGGATGCCTACCGGGGCCCGGCCCGCCGCCTCCAGCTGAGCCTCGACCTGCTCGGCAAGCTCGCCTGGGTCGCGGCCCGTCTCCGCCACCCGCCTCGTCCGCCCGACGCCGAGCCGCCGCCGTGCGATGCGCCGCCCCGACCGGCGCGGCCGGGCCGGGACCGGCTGCTCGTGTTCGAACCGCCCGGCCCGGGCGGACAGGCCGCGGTCTGGGTACACGCGAGCCCCGCACTGCGGTTCGCG
Source organism: uncultured Acidimicrobiia bacterium (assembly GCA_937949585.1). Lineage (GTDB taxonomy): Bacteria > Actinomycetota > Acidimicrobiia > IMCC26256 > CALEDW01 > CALEDW01. The sequence continues at coordinate 11,493 of CALEDW010000288.1, read as the reverse complement.
TGGCCGTTCGTCGGCGCCACCCGCTCCCACTACCTGCCCTCCCCGGCCCACCCCGGCTCGTTCGAGGCACCGGTCGACCGGGACCTCCCGGCCTGGACCCCGCTGGTGACCCAAGGGCTGCGCCGCTCCGTCGGCGGTGGTCGGCCGGCCTCGGTGCGCCTCGACGACGGGACCGTCGAGGCGACCTGGGACCGGCACTGGCCGGCCGGCGAGTTGGAGCCCGACCCCGCAACGGGGATCCCCGGCGGCCGGCGGGCCCGGCTCCGGGTGGAACGGCGGACGATCGTGGTGCACGACGAGCTGTGGTTCGACACGACCCCCGACGTGGTCACCTGGGTCGTCCCCGAAACCGCGCTGCGGCCGTTGCGGGTCGAGGCCCGGGCGGCGGGGGGCAACGGACCCGACCCCGCCGTCGACGTGATCGACGTGGAGGGCCTCGCCGAGTGGCGCACCCCCTGGTCGTCGCTCGTGCGCTGCCACCAGGTGGACGTCCGCCCGGCCCGCTCCCTCCAGATCGAGCTGCGGGTCACCCCGCTGCTGCGCGTGGCGTCCACCGCCCACGGGCACCACTACCACCGGTGCCTCTACGAGCCGCTGGCCGACCGGGTCCGCACCGTTCCCAGCCCGCTCGGCCCGCTCGGGGACCCCTCGGTGCCGCCGAGCGCCGTCGACCTGTTCCACCTGCACTGGCCGGAGTGGCTCGCCTTCGACGACCTGGGCGCGCACCGCCACATCATCGAGACGCTGCGGCAGGCGGGGATCCCGGTGGTGTGGACGGCCCACAACCTCACCCCCCACGACCGCCGTCCCGAGATCTGGGACCCGATCTATGCGGCGTGGGCGGACGCGGCCGACGCGGTGATCCACCACTCCCGGTGGGGTCGCAACCGGATGACGACGCGCTACCGGTTCCGGCCCGGTTGTCGGCACGAGGTGATCCCCCACGGTCACTTCGGCGAGCTGTGGGCGGACCGGCCCAACCGCACCGACGCCGAGGCCCGCCTCGGGCTCCCGCCCCTGCCGCCCGGTGGACTCCGCATCGGTCTCCTCGGCGCGCCCCGGCCCGACAAGCACGTGACGGCGTTCCTCGCCGGCTTTGCCGCCTGCCGGCGCCGGGACCTGCAGGTCGCGTGCTGGTCGCTGGCGATCGGCGAGACCGCACCCGAGGACCCCCGCATCGTGGTGGCCGAGACGTACCGGGGCGTTCCTCCCGAGGAGTACGCGACACGCCTGGCCTGCTGCGACCTGCTCGCCCTGCCCTTCGACCCCCACGGCGAGATGCTCGCCACCGGCACCGCCGCCGACGCGCTGGGCGTGGGGATCCCGGCGCTGATCTCGGACTGGCCGTTCCTCACCGAGACCCTGGGGCCGGCCGGGATTCCCTGCGGTCACACCCCCGAAGCGGTGCGGGCCGCGCTCGACGACCTGGACGCCGATCGGGTGGCCGCAGCCGCCGTCGCGGCCCGGGCCCGCCGTGACGAGCTCGGCTGGGACCGCGTCGCGGAACACACCTTCACCTACCTCGAGGACGTGGTGCTCAGCCGGTGAGCGCCGCCTCGAGGCGGGTCAGGATCTCGGCGAGCACCTCCCGGTCGGCCTCCGGTCGCGACGGCGACGACGGGTGCGTGCGGTCGCAGGCGAGTTGGCCCCGCAGCCGCAGGAACATCGCCGCGTCGTGGCGGTAGCCCGGCACCGGGGCGCGGAACGCGAACTGCCCCAGGTACGCGAGCAGGTCGTTGAGCACCCAGAACCGCACGAGGTCGCCGTCGGCCCACGCCGAGTCCCGGGCCGCGAACGCGTCCGGTGCGAACGTGGCGAGCCCGAGCAGGTAGTCCGAGCCGTAGATCACCATGTCGAGCGCGCGGTCGTTGCCGGTGAGCAGCAGGAAGTCCGGGCGCCGCGCGTCGCGCACCACGAGCCGCTGCCACTCGAGGTCGCGCCGCAGCGAGGAGTGCTTGCACCCCACGATCCCGGGGACCTCCAGCAGCGCGGTGAACACCTCGATCGACGGGATCCGCCCGGCCGGGTGGAACTCGGGACCCAGCTCGAAGGCCAGCAGCGCGTCGACCTCGGCCGCGAAGGCCCGGTGCGCCTCGACGTAGGCGTCGTCGTCGAGGGCGGCGAGGCCCGGGGAGGGGAACGTGATCGGCAGCCCACCGGCAGCGGCCGCCTCGGTGAGGCCACGCCGGTACGCGTCGAGGTCGAAGGGGCCCTGGTGGTCGACGTGCACCCCGGCCACGAAACGCCGCCCACCGGTGACCCCTTGCGTCCGGACCAGCAGCTCGCGGCGCAGCGCCGGGTCGAGCATCGGGCCGAAGCCCGTGTCCATGTTCACCGCCGGGACCAGGCCTGCGTCCAGGGTGCGTCCGAGGTGGGCGTCGAAGCCGGGCCGATCGGGCTCCCCGGCCGGGGTGAACGGCAGCAGCACCGCGGCCATCCCGGTGATGCGCCGCCCACATCGGACCGGCACCGGCGCCGGCGAACCGGTCACGGTGGTGGTCACCTCCCCGCTCCCCCCCGGGCGCCGGCCGCCGGGCCCGCGTCGGCGAGCCAGGCCCGCAACGTCGCGGCGTCGGCGACCACCTGTTCGGGGTCGTCACCGGCCACGAACTCCAGGAACGCGGCCCGCGACCCCACCCCCGGCGACGGGAGGCGTGCGGCGGCGGTGAGCACCGCCGACCAGCGGTCGGCGCCGTCCCGCAGCGCCCGGCGCTGCAAGCCGGGACCCCACTCGTAGACGTGCAGGTGCCCCAGCCGGGCACCGAGGAGCTCGACGTCGGCGACGTCGAGACAGGGATCGCCCGGTTCGACCCGTTCGGGGTCCCAGTACGGCGGCTGCCAGTAGCAGTACAACGCCGGGTGCCCCGCCGCCTCCAGCAGCGCCCGGGCACCGGCGGCGGTGGCGGTCGGGGTACCACCGTGGAACTCCATCCCGACGATCATCTCGCGTTCGGCGGCCTCATCCGCCACCCGAACGAGCGCGGCGACGACCGCGGGGTCGGTGGTCTCCGGCCCGGTGGCCGGCGGGACGCCCCACGGACACCAGATCCGGATCGTCGTCGCACCCAGGGCGGCGGCGGTGTCGGCGACCTGCGTGGCGGCGTCGGGCTCGAGGTCGGGCCCGGCGATCAGGTACGACCCGTAGCTCACCGACCCGGCGCCTGCCGCCTCGCCCGCCGCCCGCGCCCGCGCCGCGGCGCGGGCGTCGCCGGGAGGGACGTGCACGTCACCACCCCACTCGAGCGCGACCAGCCCGGCCCGGGCCGCGACCCGGGCCACGTCGTCGACGCCGAGCTGCCGGAGGGTCACCGTGCAGAGCCCCGGCACCAGGCCTCCACCGCCCCGGGTCGCGACGGTCGGTCCGCTCACGCGATGCGGTCCAGGTCCTCGCGCCGCACCGGGTAGCGGGGCGGCGCACCGGCGACGTACCGCTCCACCTCCTCGACGGCCAGCTCGGCGAGCCGGGGCAGCTCGGTGCCCATCGACCCGGCGACGTGGGGGGTGACGAACACGTTCGGCAGCCCGAGCAGCGGGTGGTCGGGAGGCAGCGGCTCGGGGTCGGTGACGTCGAGGATCACCTGCACCCGTCCCCGGCGCGCCTCGGCGAGCAGCGCCTCGTGGTCGACGAGCGCCGGTCGCGCCGTGTTGAGCAGCGTCGCCCCGTCGCGCAGGAGGGCCAGCTGCGCGGCGCCGATCATCCCTCGGGTGGCCGGCACGTCCGGGGCGTGCAGGGAGAGCACGTCGACCCGGGCGCACAGCTCGTCGAGGTCGTCGACCCGTTGCACACCGAGGCGTTCGGCCTCGTCGGGGCCCAGGTACGGGTCGTACACCAGCACGTGCAGCTCGAACGGTCGGAGCAGCTCGATGAGCCGGCGGCCCACGAACGACGCGCCGACGATCCCCACGACCTTGTCCCGGTTGCCGACCCGGCTCGGATCCACCGGCAGGTGCGCCCCGGAGCGTAACTGCTCCCGGAAGGCCAACACCCCCTTGTTGGCGAGCAGGATCATCGCCAGCGCGTACTCCGCGACGGGCACGGCGTTGGCTGCGGCGGCCGAGGTGACCACGATCCCCCGATCCCAGACCGCATCGGTCACCTGCCACTTCACGGTGCCGGCGGCGTAGGCGAACAGCCGCAGTCGGGGCGCCGCCTCCAGCACCTCCGCGGTGAGGGTCGGACACCCCCAGTGCCCGACCAGCACCTCCGTGTCGGCGAGCACCGCCCGGGCCGCGTCGCCGTCGAAGGAGCCGAGCGGCTCGGGGCCGTGCACCCGGCCGAGCCGTCCCAGGCGCTCGAGCTGGTCGGCGGTGAACGCGTGGGGCAGCAGGCCGGGCAGCATCGCCAGCGTGATCGTGGGCCGGGCCCGCCGGGCACGGATGGTCACGACCCACCCTCCCGTCCCGCTCGCCGGTCCCGCTTCGCCTGCGCCAGACGCGCCCACTCGGGCCGGGCCCGGTAGAACGGATCGAGGGGGTAGCAACCCGACACCATCCCGTTGCGGGGCGCGCTGGTGCAGTCGCTGAACGTGCGGCACAGACGGCGCGGGTCGCAGGGACGCCCTGCGAGCACGTCGCCGGGGAGTTCCGGGTAGGCGAGCACCCCGCGTCCGTAGCCGGCCAGCATGGCGGTACCGGTGGCGACGATCCCGGCGGCGACGGCAGGGAGCCACTCCTGGAGGTACGACAGGCCGCTCGCCACCACCACGAGCTGCGGGTGGGCCCGGGCCAGCGCCCCGGTGACCTCGACGAGACGGGCCACCTCACACAGCGGGTCGCGCGGCGGCCGGTACCCGTCGGAGGGCGGGAACGCAGCCGGACGCTGCACGTGCGGACAGGTGTACGGGCTGCCGGCGGTGACGCACAGGAGCCGCACCCCGGAGGCGACCAGGAGCCGGCACAGCTCGTGCACCTCGGTGAGGTCGATTCCGGTGCCCGTCCCGTCGCCGCCGAAGGCGTACGGCCAGGGTCCGTCCACCTCGGGCACGCCGGTTCCGTCCGGGCCGGGGCAATGCGGCACCACGTCGAAGGCCGACAGGCGCACCCCGACGGCCAGGTCGGCGGCGGCGGCCCGCACCGCCGCCACGACGCGGAGCAGGAAGCGAGCGCGCCCGGCGAGGTCGCCGCCGTAGGGCCCGGGTCGGTCACGGGCCCCGAGCAGCTCGTGGACGAGGTAGCCGTGACAGGCCTTCACGTCGACGAAGTCGAACCCGGCGTCACGCGCCGCGACCGCCGCGGCGGCGTAGGCACCGATGAGGTCGTCGAGCTCCGCGTCGCTCAGCACCACCTCGGGCGTCGCGCCGGCCCGGGCGTCGAGCACCGGGTGCGACCAGGCCGTGCGCGGCGCGGGCCGGCCCTCGGGCCGTGCCCAGCGCCCGGAATGGGTGAGCTGCAGGCCGAGCAGCATGCCCTGCGGCCCGAGCCCGACCTCACGGCGCCCGGCCAGGACCTCGGCCCGCAGCGCCGCGAGATCGTCGACGCGCAGCCCCATCCCCCCGGGCGCGAAGCCGAGCTGGCGGGGGTTGGCCCGCCCGTCGGGACGGACGGCCACGGCCTCGCCACCCCAGATCACCCCCGCGCTGGAGCGGCCGAAACGCCGCCAGCGGCGTCGCACCAGGTCGGTGGGCCGGCCGTCGGGGTCGCCGTCCCAACCCTCCATCGGCAGCACCGCCCACCGGTTGGCCACCGCTCGGTCGCCGAGCCGCCACGGGTCGCCCAGCACCACCCCTTCGGCGCCCTCGTCGGCGAGCGGGAGCGAGATCCCGAGGTCCTCGAGGTGGGCGACGAACGCAGAGCGGTCGGCAAGCCGCTTGAGTTGCGTGAACCTGCGTCGGGCCGCACTCACCGACCAGCACGGTACGTCAACGCGGGGCCACCACCGGGCGTTGCCGATCGACGCGCGGTATCGCCGGTTTCCAAGCTGTGTTGCTAGGTTCCTGGCATGCGGCGGCTGCGGGACGCCCGACGGGCGAAGGGGTGGTCGCAGGCGCGCCTTGCCGCCGAGGCCGGCGTGTCGCGCCAGCTGGTCGCGGCCGCGGAGGCCGGGCGGCACGAACCCGGGGTCTCCGCCGCCCTCGCCCTCGCCCGGGCGCTCGGCACCGAGGTGGAGGCGTTGTTCGCCCCCGAACCCGGGCTGCCGGTCACCCCCGAGGGGCAGGTGGTGCCCGACGGCCCGGTTGCGGTGGTGCAGGTCGGCGGGACGAACGTCGCCGTGCCGCTCCGGCACGACCAGCTCCTCGCCGGGCATCCCGTCGACGGGTACGTCGGTGACGGGATGCTGCGGTCGGCGCGGCGCCCGGTCCGGCGCGTGCTCGCCGTGGGCTGCGACCCCGCCCTCGGTCTGCTCGCCGGGCTCGCCCCGCCCGAGGAACCGGTGCTGTGGGTACGACGCCCGTCCGCCACCGCGGCGGCGGCCGCCGCGGCCGGGCGCACCCATCTCGCCGTGGTGCACGGCCCACCCGGGGGAATCCCCGACGCCCCGGCGGCAGCGCGGATCGTGCGCCTGGGTCGGGTCCGCGTGGGCCTCGTCCACGCCCATCGGCGTGGGCGCCTCACCCCGGGGCGCCTCGGCCGCCATCCGGTGGTGCAGCGGCCTGCCGGCTCCACCGCTCAGGCGGCGTTCGAGCGATGGTTGGGCCGGGAAGGACTGCCGGCACCCGCCGGCCCCCGGGTCGACGACCACCTGTCGGCCGCCCGGCTCGTCGCCGACGGTGCCGCCCCGGCTGCGGTGTCGAGCGAAGCCGCGGCGGCGGTGTGGGGGCTGCCGTTCGAGCCGATCGAGGAACACGAGCTGCAGGCCTGGGTACGCGTGGACCTGCTCGCGCCCGGCGGCTCCGAGCTCCCCGCTCTGCTGGAGGCACCGGCCTACGGCGACCGGCTGCGTTCGCTGCCCGGCTACGCCGCCGTCGCCCCGTGACGGGATGCACCGTGCCGGCGAAACGATCTGCGTTCCGGACCCGGTGGCCGGTGTACCTCCTGCTGCTCACCGTCGCCGGCGCCGCCTGCGGCGGCTCCGCGCCGGGGCCCGCCCGCGGCGCGGCACCAAAGCGGGCGAGCCGGACCGCGGCGATCCACGTCGCCGCCGCCGCCGACCTGCGCCGGGCGTTCACCGAACTTGCGCACCGGTCCGCCGACCGCGGGCTCGACGTCCGGCTCACCTTCGGTTCTTCGGGCCTCCTCGCCCGTCAAATCGTCCACGGCGCGCCGTTCGACGTGTTCTCCTCCGCCGATCTCCGTCGGGTCGACGAGGTGATCGACGCCGGGCGCGGTGAGCGGCGCAGCCGGGCCGTCTACGCCGTGGGCAGGCTGGTCCTCTACACCCGACCCGACCGGCCGCCCGTGCGCGACCTGACCGACCTGACCCTTCCCGGCGTGGCCCGCGTTGCGATCGCCAACCCCAGCCATGCGCCGTACGGCGTCGCCGCCGAGCAGGCGCTGGCCTCGACGGGGCTGCTCGGGACCCTTCGCCCGAAGCTCGTCCTCGGCGACAACGTCTCCGCCGCCCTCCGGCTCGCCACCTCGGGGAACGCCGACGCCGCGATCGTGGCCCGCTCCCTGGTGGGCCGAGCCGACCGCGAACGGTGGCGCACGGTGCCGGCCCGCCTGCACCGTCCCATTCGCCAGGGTCTCGTCGTCACCGCCACCGATGCCGCACGGAAGCGGGCGGCGCACCGCTTCGTCGATGTGGTGCTCGGCCCCGAGGGGCAGCGAATCCTGCGCCGCCACGGGTTCGAGCTGCCCGGGGACGACGGGGGACGCTGATGGACTGGGCACCGTTGTGGCTGTCGCTGCAGGTCTCGGCGATCGTCACGGTGATCGTGGCCGTCACGGGCACCGCCGGTGCGTACCTGCTGGCCAAGGGCCGCTTCCCCGGCCGGGGCGTGCTCGAGGCGGCGGCGAGCCTGCCGATCGTGCTGCCCCCCACGGTGCTCGGCTACTACCTGCTCGTGCTGCTCGGGCGCCGGTCGGTGATCGGGAGGGCCTGGGAGGCGGCGACCGGCAGCCCCATCACCTTCACCGTCACCGGGGCGGTGGTCGCCGCGTCGGTGGCGTCGTTCCCCTTCTGCCTGCGCGCGGCCCGCGCCGCCATCGCCTCGGTCGACGAGCAGTTCGAGCAGGCCGCCCGCACGATGGGGCTCCCCGAGTGGCGGGTGGCGCTCACGGTCACGCTGCCGCTGGCCGCCCGGGGGATCGTCGCCGGCATCACCTTGGCCTTCGCCCGAGCCCTCGGGGACTTCGGGGCCACGCTCATGGTCGCCGGGAACATCCCGGGGCGCACCCAGACGATGCCGATCGCGGTGTACGACGCGGTGCAGGCCGGCGACGACGGCCGGGCCGCGCTGCTGGCGGTGGTGCTGTCGGCCGTGGCGGTCGTCGTCCTCCTCGGCGTCGGCCGGTTGGGGACCCGGGACCCGTGATCCTCGACCTCGACGTCGCCCACCGGGTCGGAACGTTCGCGCTCGCCGTGCGCCTGCGGGTCGGGCCGGGCATCACCACGCTCATGGGGCCGTCCGGGGCCGGGAAGTCACTCACCCTCTCGATCGTCGCCGGGTTGGTACGACCGCAGCGGGGCAGGGTCCGCATCGGCGGCCGCCTCGTCGCCGACGCCGACGCCGGCGTCCACATCCCGACCCAGGACCGACGGATCGGGATGGCCTTCCAGCACACGCTGCTGCTGCCCCACCGTCGGGTGCTCGACAACGTGGCCTTGGCGGTACGGGAGGGGAACCGGGCGCAGCGGCGACGGATCGCGCACTCCTGGTTGGAGCAGGTCGGGGCGGCATCGTTGGCCGGGAGGGCGCCTCGCAACCTCTCGGGCGGGGAACGCCAGCGAGTGGCGGTGGCCCGGGCGCTCGCGTCGTCACCCGACGTGCTGCTGCTCGACGAACCGTTCTCGGCCCTCGATCACCCGTCCCGGGATCTCCTGCGCCGCGTGGTGCAGGAGGAAGTGGCCCGGCGCCGGATCCCGGCGCTGGTCGTGACCCACGAGCCGGAGATGGCCGGCGCACTCGGCGAGCAAGTCGTGGTCGTGGAGGCCGGTGCCGTCGTGGCGGTCCGGCACACGACCGGCCCGGTCCGGCACTGAGCCCTCAGGGCACCGGACGGAACGCCACCACCAGGTGATCGATCGCGCGGCGGAGACCGTCAGGCGTGTCGACCTGCCGCGTCCGCAGCTCGGCGCGTCGGACCTCGAGCCCGTCGTCGGCGAGCAGCGTGGCGAGCACCTCGGGGGTGGGGAGCACCGCCGGGTCGTGCGGGCCGCCGACCCCGTGGGTGAGGTTGGTGCGGTCGTGCCCGACGATGCAGCACAGCCCGCCCGGCGCGAGCGCGTCGCCCGCCCGTCCCAGCACGAGCCGGAGCTGCGGTTCCGGGAGGTGGAGGTACGCGACGAGGACGAGGTCGAACACGCCGGTGGGGGGTCGCCACTCGAGGAGGTCGGCCTCCACGAGCTGCAGGGCATCCGGCGCAAGTCCCAGGGCGGCGGCCTGCTCGGCCGCCTTGGCCAGCGCCACCGCGGAGAAGTCCACCGCCGTCACCTGCCAGCCGCGCCGGGCCAGCCACAATGCGTTCCGCCCCTCACCGCAGGCCAGGTCCAGCGCCCGGCCGGCGGGCAGATCCCCCGCCACCTCGACGACGAACCGGTTCGGCTCGAGACCCCACACGTGCTCGGCGGCTGCGTACCGGGCGTCCCATGCGGTGCGGTCCATGCACCGAGCCTCGCGCACCGCCGCGCCGTCGGTCCGGCCGAAGGTCCCGGTCGAAGGACCCTGGCCGGACGGGTGGAACCGCCCTACGTTGCAGGCGTGCGCAGCGGGGGCGGCACGAGGTCCGTGACGACGCCCCGGACGCGGGGCGGACGATGGCGGCGCAGCCTGGGCCTCGGACTCGTCGCCGCGATCGCGCTCGGCGCCTGCGGACCCCGGTTCGACGAGCGCACCGCGAGCGGTGACCTCGCGACGCCGGAGGTGACCCGGCGCCCGGGCGTTCCCGCACCGACGGCACGGCCCGCCGAGCCGGCCGTTCCGGCCGTGCCGCCCCCGCTCGTCACCGACGACGAGGTGCGCTTCGGGCTGCTCATCCCCGTGACCGGCGCGGCACCCGTCCCCGACACCTTCGACCGGGGCGTGAACGCCTACATCGACGTCGTGAACGAGCGGGGTGGGGTACGGGGCCGGAAGGTACGGATCCTCATCGAGGACACCCAGTCCCAGGCCGAGGTCGCCAAGGACAAGGCCAAGAAGCTGATCGAGCAGGACCGGGTGCTGGGGATCGTGGCCCTCGACCGGCTCGAGACCCACGACGCCCTCATCCGGTACCTCGACCCGCGTCGGGTGCCGAACGTGCACCTGCAGACCCCCGCCGGCCTGCCGGCCGAGCGCCGCTGGACGTTCAACATCACGATCGACCAGGGCGAACAGGGCCGCCTCGTGGCCGACTACTTCGTGAAGGCGCTCGGCGCCCGACGCGTCGCGATCATCACCGAGAACACCCCGCTGCTCGCACCGGGCCGTCGCCAGTTCCTGCGCCGCATCCGCCGGCTCGGTGCCCAGGTCGTCTACGAACGGCGAGTCGAAGGTCAACAGACCGAGTTCGCCACCGAGGCATTGGCGCTCTCGCAGCGGCGGCCGGAGGTGGTCTGGCTCTACATGGCGCCCACCACCGCCGCCAGCCTCGCCAACCAGACCGAAGAGGCCGGATTCCATCCCACCTGGTTCGCGAACTCGATCTCCTGGGGGTTCAACCTCACCTTCAGCGTGGCCCCCAAGGCGTTGCGGGGCGCCCGGGCGTTCAGTCCCTGGCTCCCGCTCGACGATCCCCGCACCCGTGCCTACCAACGCGCCTACCGACGCATGAACCCCGGTGCCGAACCCGACGACCTCGGGATCATCGGCTGGGGCATCGGCCGGATCCTGGTGGAGGCGGCCCGGCGGGCCGGCCCGGACCTCACCCGGGACTCCTTCCGTGCCGCCATGCAGAACCTGGACTTCCGGGCCGACGTGTGGGTCCCGATCCGCTTCGGCCCCGGGGTGCGGACCGGGACCCGCTCGGTTGCGGTGCTCCGGGAGCGCAACGGACGGTGGGTGCTCGAACGCGACTTCACGACGCGCTTCTGACCGTGCCGGTCCTGCACATGGTTCGTCGCCGATGACCGCCCGGATCCTCACCGGCCTGGCGACCGGCGCCGCGTACTCGCTCGTCGCCGTCGGGGTGGTGCTCATCTTCAAGTGCACCCGGACCCTCTCCTTGGCGCAGGGAGAGATCGGCGCGTTCGGGTTCTTCATCGGGCTGCGCTGGGCCGACCGGGGGATCCCCGGGACCGGATGGGTCCTGCCCCGGTTCGGGACCCTGGTGGTGGCGGTCGTCGTGGCCGTGCTGCTCAGCGCCGTCGTCGAGCGCTTCGTGATGCGTCCACTCGTCACCCGGCCGCCGCTCGACGCGGTGGTCGCCACGCTGGGAATCGCGCTGTTCCTGGCGCTCACCGAGCGGGAGCTCTTC
>CALEDW010000287.1 GCA_937949585.1 uncultured Acidimicrobiia bacterium | reverse complement strand
GCGCAGGTCGGTGCAGTCGGCGGCCAATCCGGTGTCGAGCATCGCCGCCACCCGGGGGGCGAGGTCACGGCCGGTGGTCGTGGCCGAGAAGCACACCACCTCCGGCGCAACGGCGCGCACGGCCTCGACGAGCACCCGGGTGTGCGGCTCGGTGCGGTACGGCGCGAGTTCCGGGTGCTCGGCGGCATAGACGACCTCCGCCCCGTACCGGGCGGCCTCGGCGGCCGCCGCCCCGAGGGCCGTGCCGGCGAGGAACACTGCGGCGCGGCCCCCGAGCGTCTCGGCGAGCTCGACGGCCTTCGAGCACAGCGCTGCGCTGTGGGGGTGCAGGCGGCCGTCGTCGAGCTCACCCACCACCCAGACCTGCGGGACGTCCCCGCCGGGCGCACCGTCGGGCTCACCGTCGTTGGCGGGCGCGCCCTGCGGTGCCGGTGTGCGGGCCGCGGCGGGCGGCTCGCGTTCGGCCGCGCTCGAGGCGTCCCCCGACGGGCCGGGAGGCGGCTCTTCACCCGGCCCCCGACCCGTGGCCGCCTCCTGCAGCACCACGGCCAGGTCCTCGATCGTGAACGTCTCGTCGACGAACCGGCACGTGCGCTGCGGCAACGGTGCCGGCGCCATGTGTGCCACCTTGGTGGGGGAGGCGGCGAGGCCGACCCGGTCGGTGGTGATCCCCACCTCGGCGGCCGAGAGGCGCTCGACGGGTGCCCGCTCGGCCCGGCGACGGTCGGGGAGCGTCGGGTAGTGCGGCGCGAAGCCGGTCTCGGCCACGGTCACCAGCGCCGGCAGCGGCAGGCGCAGCTCTTCGTAGCCGCCCTCCACGACCCGGCGGACCACGAGCCTCCCGTCGTCGGTGCGTGCGTCCTCCACCGCGGTGGCCTGCGGCAGGTCGAGGCGCGCCGCCACCTGCGGGCCCACCTGGCCGGTCTCGCCGTCGAGCGCGCTCGTGCCGCAGCACACCAGGTCGGCCCCGCCGAGGTGGGAGATCGCGGCGGCCAGCGCGTTGGCGGTGGCCCAGGTGTCGGAGCCGGCCAACGTCCGGTCGCACAGCAGCACCGCCCGCTGCGCCCCGAGGGCCAGCGCCTCCCGCAGCGTCGCCTCGGCCTGGGGAGGACCCATCGACAGCGCCCACACCTCGTCGGCGAGCCGCCGGGCCGCCTCGAGCGCATGACGGTCCGCCGGGTTGGTGATCGCCGCCGCCCGCTCCCGGTCGATCGTGCCGTCGGGGCGGACCCCGACCGGCGCCGCCCGCAGGTCGGGCACCTGCTTCACGAGCACCACCGCCCGCACCGGCGGGATCCTAGGGACCCACCCGGAGCCGGGCGCGACCGGGCCGCACACCCGTGTCCGCGAGCCGACCTGCCGGCGGTGGGCTAGCCTTACTGAACACTGTTCACCTCGACCGGGGGGTGGGGACGATGCCCGTGCCGCGCTGCGCCACGACCGCCGAACACACCGACTTCGAGTTGGAGCTCGTCTCGGGCGCCTGGCCCGAGGGCATCGGCGGCGAGATCCTGTTCTCGGCCCCGGCGCGCAGCGGCCGCCTGCCCTACGTGCTGTTCGACTGGGGGGTGATCTGCCGCCTCAGCCTGCAGCCCGGTGCCCGAGGAGCGGCACCCGGCCGGTTCGCCTGGCAGGCCCGGATGATCCGCACCCCCGGCCGACGCCTCGCCGAGCGCCACCCGGAGGTGTTCCGCCCGGGCCCGGTCGGCTACCACTCCCCGTTCGGTCCACCCAATGCCGCGAACACGGCGCCGCTGCCGTGGGGCGACCGGCTGTACGCCACCTGGGACGCCGGCCGCCCGGTGGAGCTCGATCCCGACACCCTCGAGTTCGTCGCCGAGGTCGGTCACGTCGACGCCTGGGGCGGTTCGTCGATGGACGGGATGGGCGGCGTGATGCCGTTCGTGTTCTCCAGTGCCCACCCGGTCGTCGACCCCGAGCGGGACTGCCTGTGGAGCGTGAAGCTCGTGTTCGACCTCGCCGGCGGAGGGTTGCGGCCCCACGTGGTGCGCTGGGACGGCTCCGGCACGGCGCTGGCCCGCTGGCCGCTGACCGTGTGCTTCGCCGGCTCGCTGCACACGATCAGCCAGACCCGCGACTGGCTGATCCTGGCCGACTCCGGGAACTTCAAGGCCGACCCCGGTGAGGTGATGGGCGGGGAGCGCAGCGTCACCATCGACGCCGAGGTGCCGATCTGGTTGCTGCGCAAGGACGTGATCGAGGCCACCCCACCCGGCGAGCCGCTGGAGCCGACGAGCTTCACCTTCGGCCCACCCGCCGGGCACTACTACGCCCGCTGGGACGACACCGACGGGATCTCGGTGGTCTGGGAGGGCATGGACCTCATGGACCTCGGCTTCTACCTGCGCCCCGACGACCGCGACCTCAACGGAAACCCCGTCGACCCCGGAGTGGTGGGCCTCTACAACATGGCCATGGGCCCGGAGACGATCTTGGAGATCCAGCTCGACCCGGTCCGTGGCAAGGTGCTCGAGCGGGGCGCGTACCGGGCGGACTGGCTGGTGAACACACAGCTGTCGGCGATGGACTGGAGCACCGAGGGTCTGAGCCGCCCACGCCTGCACCACCTGGCGGTGCAGGGCGCCAAGCCGGGCAGCATCTCGGAGCGGGCCGCGGCGCTGTACGCCGAGCGGATCGACCGTCGCCTCGTGGAGCACGAGACACCGGGGGCGCTGGTGAGCTTCGAGCGGGAGAGCATGCGGCTCCACGCCCGTTTCGACTACCCCGACCTGGGCGACCTGGTGACCTCCCCGACCTTCGTGCCCCGGCACCCGGGTGCCGTCCC
>CALEDW010000286.1 GCA_937949585.1 uncultured Acidimicrobiia bacterium | reverse complement strand
CCGGTCCCACGCCGGGGATCTCGCAGCGCTCCCCGGGCAGCGTCGCACCGCGCACGAGGGCGGCGTGGTCGACGACGACGTGGAGGACGGGGCGGACCGCCCCCGACCGCCGGGCAGGAGCGCGCTTGCCGGTGGGGCTGGTGCGGCCGCTGCGACCGCCGGGAACGGACCCGCCGGCGGCGGACCGGAGCAGAGCGACGAGGGCGTCGGCGGCGCAACGCTCGGGCGGCTCGCGATGCCCCGGCAGCTGGTCCCGGTAGCGGCGACGGGTGGCGTCGTCGAGGATCGCCCGCACCTCCCCGCCGACCTCGGGCGGGAGCCGGAAGCGCCCCGCGACCATGCCGTCGAGGTCGGTCCACGTCGACAGGCAACGGGCGGCGCGGTGTCGGCGCCATCGGGCGGCGGGATCCTCGGTGGCGGCCCGGGTTGCGGTGGCCTCGCGGCGCAGCACTCCGAGCCCCTCGAGCTCGGCCACCCGGATCAGCCGGTCCTCGGCGTCGGGGTCCGGCGCGGTCTCGGCGATCACGCGGGCTTCGGTGACCGACAGGCGCCCGGCCGCCAGGGCCTCCCGGGTCCCCCCAAGCTGATCGAGGCGCTCGGCCACCGCCACGAACTCCTGCGCCGTGCCGGACGTCGTGCCCGTGGCGAGGGCGAGGTCGGCGGCAACCTGTCGCGTCGGCCGTCGCTCCCGGAGGCGCCCGGTTACCTCGACGAGAAGCCCGTCTGTCGCCCGTCGCAGCGATCCGACGTCGGCGAGCAGGCCTTCCAAGTCGGCCGTTGTGGCGGTGTCGGCGGGTCGACTGTGCCGAATCCGGTCGGTCAGCCGCTCGATCCGGGTGCGCAGGCGGCCCACCTCTGTCCGCATCGTCTCGAACATGCGTTCGACGCTAACGGAAGGTGTGACACGGTCGGCGTGCTGCGACCGGCGGCCGGGCCGGGCCTCAGAGCCGGCGCAGCACGGTGACGACCCGGCCGTAGATCACGACGTCCGACGGGTCGAGCACCAGCTCCTCGAAGGCGGGATGTTCCGGCCGGAGGACCACCTTGGAGCGGCGGCGCAGGTAGGTCTTCACCGTCGCCTCCTCGCCTGGAAGCCCGGCCACGACGATGTCGTGGTGCTCCGCGGTGTCCTGCCTCCGCACCACGACGTAGTCACCGTCGAGGATGCCGGCGCCCGTCATCGACTCGCCCCGCACCCGCAACATGAACAGCGGGCCGGAGCCGGTGAAGTCCTCGGGGAGGGGCAGCACCTCTTCCACGTGCTCGGCGGCGATGACGCCGGTCCCGGCGGCGACGTGGCCGACGAGGGGCACGTGACGCACGCGTCGCCGGTCGCCGATCGCCCCGGACGCCGGTTCGAAGTGCAGTTCCATTGCCCGGGGCTTCGTGGGGTCGCGCCGCAGGTAGCCGTTGCGTTCGAGGGCCCGCAGATGGGCGTGCACGGTTGAGGTGGAGGTGAGCCCGACCGCCGCGCCGATCTCCCGCACGCTCGGCGGGAAGCCGCGGTCGCGGATCTGGGTGTCGATGAACTCGAGGATCCGCCGTTGCCGGTCGCTGAGGGGCGGGGGAGCGCTCACGGGCGCAGGCTACCACGGACACCTGTTCGAGGCAAACATCCGTTCGTCCTTGACGAGCGAACGTCCGTTCTGGTTCACTGAGCGCGAACACGTGTTTGCCCAACCTCCCGCACGTGTCACACCCGTGTGATTCGATCGACCTGTAGCAGCCGCGCCGGCCACGGCGGCAGGCACGGAGCCCGGGCGGCCCGCCCGACCAGAGCGACGGGTACGGACGACCGGACGAGAACGGAGGAAGGAGCCGGCATGCGTGATCTCACGACTCTCACCATCCTGCGACCGACGGGCACCGACGGGCCGGCGACCGACAACTCGGCGCCCTCGCGACCACACCTGCGTCTCATCCCGGGGGGTGCGGGCGGTGATCGGTCCCGCCCGGACGTGCGCTCGGGGCGGCGTTCGACGCCGACGGGACGGGCCCGCCTGCGCCGTCGGCGGATGGTGGCGGCGCTGCTGCTCATCGCCACCGCGTTGGCGGTGAACCGTGTCGGCGCCGTGCCGGGGAGTTCACCGCTGGGGCCGCCTGCGCGTACCGCCGGTTCGGAGCTGCGGGTGGTGGCGGAGCCGGGCGACTCACTCTGGTCGATCGTGCGCCGGATCGCGCCTGGGCGTGACCCGCGGCCGCTGGTCCACGAGCTCGCCGCCGAGCGAGGGGGAGCAGAGGTGCGCGTCGGAGACGTGATCACGGTGCGCCGGTGAGGGTCTCGGTGACCGGCGTCCCGACCTGCGTGCTCGACGCCGCCCCGTACACTGCCCCGTACACCGGGCCCGTCCCGTGCGCACCGCTACCGTGGCACGGTGCGCTGTCCGTACTGCGAGGCCCGCGACGACCGAGTCGTCGACTCCCGCCTCGCCGACGGCGGGGCGGCGGTGCGCCGGCGCCGCGAGTGCCGGCGGTGTGGACGGCGGTTCACCACCTACGAGCGGGCGGAGGCGGGGCTGCCCTGGGTGCGGAAGCGCTCAGGGGCCCGGGAACCGTTCGACGTCGCCAAGGTGCGGGCAGGAATCGCGGCGGCGACGGCCGGGCGGGTGGCGTCGACGGAGGCCGTCGACCGGGTGGCTCGGGCGGTGGAGGACGAGGTGTTGGCCTTGGGACCGGAGGTGTCGAGCGAGACGATCGGGAGGCTCGTGCTGGAACACCTGCGGGCGCTGGATCCCGTGGCCTATCTGCGGTTCGCCTCGGTCTACAAGGGGTTCGAGGACGTGGGCGACTTCGAGCGGGAGGTCCACGAGTTGCAGAAGACGACGGACCCGAAGCGACGCCGGCCGAGCCGTGGTCCGGGGCCTGGGGCCGCCACCCGCCCAAGTGCCTGAGTCGGCCGGGTGCGCAACCCTTGACAGGGCGAAACTCCAGTGCTGTAATTCACTCCTGTATCTCGTACCGCCCGCACGGTAACCACAACATGTTGTGGTCATGGATGGGAAGGCGGGGCGGGGGGACGAACGGGTCCCGGTCACACCGATTGGACCGGGCGGAGGGCGCGACGAGGTCGCAGAGGAGGTCGAGGGGCACATGGCCATGGCGCCGGAGCAGCTGAGGATCGGGATCGGCCGGCACTTCACCGAGCCGGGGACGCATCCCTACGACACCGTGGCCTGGGAGCTGCGTGAGGCGCGCATCCCCAACTACAAGGACGGCGGCGACGCGTTCTTCCAACCCGACGTCGAGTTCCCGAGCACCTGGTCGCAGAACGCCACGAACATCGTGGCCCAGAAGTACTTCCGGGGTCAGCTCGGCACACCGCAGCGGGAGCACTCGCTGCGCCAGGTGATCGACCGGATCGTCGACACGATCACCGACTGGGGGGTCGCCGACGGCTACTTCGTCGACGACGAGGAGGCCGAGGCGTTCCGGGCCGAGCTCAAGTACCTCGTGCTGCACCAGCGCGCCGCGTTCAACTCGCCGGTCTGGTTCAACATCGGCGTGCGGGGCGCACCCGCCCAGGCCAGCGCCTGCTTCATCCTCGCCGTCGAGGACACGATGGACGCGATCCTCAACTGGTACCGGGAGGAGGGGATCATCTTCAAGGGTGGGTCGGGTTCGGGGATCAACCTGTCCACGATCCGCTCGTCGTTCGAGCCCCTGAAGGGTGGCGGCACCGCGTCGGGACCGGTGAGCTTCATGCGTGGTGCCGACGCCTCGGCCGGGACGATCAAGTCGGGGGGTAAGACCCGGCGCGCCGCGAAGATGGTGATCCTCAACGTCGACCACCCCGACGTCGAGGAGTTCATCTGGTGCAAGGCCGTCGAGGAGCGCAAGGCCCGGGCGTTGCGCGAGGCCGGGTTCGACATGGACCTCGACGGGAAGGACAGCTACTCCATCCAGTACCAGAACGCCAACAACTCGGTGCGGGTCACCGACGAGTTCATGACCGCGGTGGTGGAGGACAAGGACTGGCACCTGCGGGCGGTGACCACGGGCGAGACGATCCGCACGGTCAAGGCCCGCGACCTGTGGCGCCAGATCGCGCAGGCGGCCTGGGAGTGCGCCGACCCCGGTCTGCAGTTCGACACGACGATCAACCGCTGGAACACGGCGGCGAACACCGGTCGGATCAACGCGTCGAACCCGTGCTCGGAGTACATGCACCTCGACAACTCGGCCTGCAACCTCGCCAGCATCAACCTGCTGAAGTACCTGAACGACGACGGGACCTTCGACGTGGACGGGTTCCGCCACACCGTGGAGGTGGTCTTCACCGCCCAGGAGATCCTCGTCGGCAACGCCGACTACCCGACCGAGAAGATCGCCGACACTTCCCGCCGGTTCCGCCAGCTCGGCCTCGGGTACGCGAACCTTGGGGCGCTGCTCATGGCCAAGGGCTTGCCCTACGACTCCCCCCAGGGTCGGGCCTGGGCGGCGGCGATCACGGCGCTCATGACCGGGCACGCCTACCTCACCAGTGCCCGCACCGCGGCACGCATGGGCCCCTTCGCCGGCTACGCCGACAACCGCGACCCGATGTTGCGGGTGCTGCGGATGCACCGGGCCGAGGTCGCCCGGATCGACGAGGAGCTGGTGCCGCACGAGCTGCTGTCGGCGGCCCAGTGCGACTGGGACGAGACCGTGGAGGTCGCCGAGCAGTTCGGTGTGCGCAACTCGCAGGCGACGGTGCTGGCGCCGACCGGCACCATCGGTCTGGCCATGGACTGCGACACGACGGGGATCGAGCCCGACCTGGCCCTCACGAAGGCGAAGAAGCTGGTGGGCGGCGGGACGATGTTCATCGTCAACCACACCGTGCCCCGGGCGCTGCGCACCCTCGGTTACCGGGAGGACCAGGTCGACGCGATCGTCCGCTATATCGACGAGCACAAGACGATCGTGGGGGCACCCGACCTGAAGCCCGAGCACCTGCCGGTGTTCGCCTGCTCGATGGGCGACAACCCGATCCACTACATGGGCCACGTCACGATGATGGGCGCGGTGCAGCCGTTCATCAGCGGGGCGATCTCGAAGACGGTGAACATGCCCGAGGACGTGTCGGTGGAGGACATCGAGGAGCTGCACCTCGAGGCGTGGAGACTCGGGCTCAAGGCGGTGGCGATTTACCGTGACAACTGCAAGGTCGCCCAACCGCTTGCCACCCAGCGCAAGGGAGGCGAGGAGGCACCCACCGGCGCGGGTGCGCCTCGGGTGGAACGGATCGTCGTGCCGGTGCAGGAGCCGGTCCGCCAGAAGCTCCCGCGGGTACGGACTTCGAAGACGTTCTCGTTCCGGGTCGCCGACTGCCACGGCTACGTGACGGTGGGAGAGTTCGAGGACGGCCGGCCGGGCGAGGTGTTCCTCAAGGTCGCCAAGCAGGGTTCCACCCTGGCCGGGATCATGGACGCCTTCGCGATCTCGGTGAGCCATGGGCTCCAGTACGGCGTGCCGCTGGAGGCGTTCTGCGACATGTTCACCAACATGCGCTTCGAACCGGCCGGGATCACCGACGACCCCGACATCCGCTTCGCCACCAGCCTCGTGGACTACATCTTCCGCCGCCTCGCCGTCGAGTACCTGCCCTACGAGAAGCGAGCCGAGATGGGGATCCTCAAGGTGGGGGAGCGGCTGCAGCCCACCCTGCCCGGGGTGGAGGAGGCGGCCGCGGCGCAGGCCAGCGACGTCGGCTTGGATCTGCGCCCGCCCGGGGGCGGCCCCGTCGCGCCGTCCACGGCGCCGCCCGTCGACCGGGGTGGGTTCCCACAGCCCCGCACCGTCCCGCCGACGCCTCCCGTCGCCGGCGGGATCGACCACGAGCGCGACGTGGTGTTGTGCCACGTGTGCGGCGACATCATGCAGCGCTCCGGTTCCTGTTTCGCCTGCCCCACCTGCGGCTCGACGAGCGGGTGCAGCTGAACCGGTTGTCTCGACCCGGAGGGGCGAGAACCCGAGGCAAGAGAACCCGGGACAAACGTGTGCCGACGCGTCAACGGCACGTGGTCGTGGTGCGGTCTTTGTGCTGCGGTGGTCCGTCAGCGCAGCAGCGGCCGTAGCGCGGCCAGCGCTTCCGCCAGCGGCGGGGCGCCGTCGCCTCCTTCGAGGTCGGCGAGCACGGGGCCTGCGACGGAGCGGGCCGGTCGCCCGGGGGCCCGGAGGCGCAGGACCGGCCACGGTGCGTCGTGGCGGCCCTCCACTAACACCAGATCGTAGGCCTCGAGGTCGGCGACCACGGCCCAGGGATCGTCGGCGCGACCTGCGGTGGGGGTGACCACCACCCGCTCCGTGGGGGAGTGGCCGACCACCACCGCGGCACCGGCGGCGCGTAGACGGGCGGTGTCGGTGCCGGCCCGGTCGAGGTCGAGGGTGTGATGCGTGTGCTTCACGTAGGCGACCCGACGGCCCTCGGCGGCCAGCGCCGCGACGATCGCCTCGGCGAGACGGGTCTTGCCGACCCCGGCGTCGCCGGTGATCCCCACCACCGGTGCTCTCACCACGGGCTCACCCGTGCGAGGCTACGGCGATGAGCGAGACCGGAGTGGCCCCCGCTGAACGGCCCGAGGTGACCCTCATCGTCGACGACGAGGTGGTGGAGCTCACCGACTTCGTGTCCCGGTTCATCGCCTCGACGCTCTTCGGGATGCTACGGGCCTTGAAAGGCGTGCCGCCCGAGCCGTCCGAGGTCACGCTTCGGGTCCGGCGGTGACCTGCCCGCCGAGCCGGTGCGGGCCGACCCACCGGACCGGACCCCCGGTTGGGCCGCCGACTGATCCGGGGCCCAAGGTCGCGCTCGGCTCCGCCTGATCGGGGCCGGTGCCGGGCAGGCCGACCGGTGTGCAGCCCCCGCACACCGGTGGTTCCCGCTCGTCGTCGACCACCTCGGGTGGTCCGACGGGCATCGGGCCGGCGAGCGGTGAGCGGTCCACCCGCTCGGGCCGGTCGG
>CALEDW010000285.1 GCA_937949585.1 uncultured Acidimicrobiia bacterium | reverse complement strand
CCTACGGGGGGGCCGAGCCCGGCGGGCGGCTGGTCCAGCCCGGTCTCGCCCGGCTCCTCGACCGGCTCGCCACCGACGGCCCGGCGGCCTACTACGGCGGCCCGGTGGCCGAGGCGATCGTCGAGACGATCGGCGCCGCCGGCGGGTGCATGACCACCGCCGACCTCGCCGCGCACCGCGGGGAGTGGGTCGAGCCGCTGCGGACGGGCTACCGCGGCCACGAGGTGCTCGAACTGCCGCCCCCCACCCAGGGGGTCGCAGTCCTGCAGGCGTTCGCGCTGCTCGACGGCCTACGCCTGCCCCCGCCGGGCGCCGACCGGCTCCACCTGCTGGTCGAGGTGACCAAGGTGGCGCTCGCCACCCGCGACCGTCACGTGAGCGACCCGGCCTGGATGCGCACCGCCCCCGAGGCGTTGCTGCGCCCCGACCACCTCGCCGCGCTGCGGGCCGGACTCGACCCGAGGCGGGCTGCGCCGTGGCCGGCGCGGCCGGCGGTCGACGGCGGCACCGCCTACCTGGCCGCCGCCGACGCCGACGGGATGATCGTGAGCCTCATCCAGAGCAACTTCCTGGGTTTCGGATCGGGGTTGCACGTGCCCGGCTGGGGCATCAACCTCAACAACCGGGGCTCGTCCTTCCGCCTCGACCCGGGCCACGTGAACGCGCTCGCCGGCGGGAAGCGCCCGATGCACACCTTGATCCCGGCGCTGGCGTGCCGCGACGGGAGGCCCACCACCGCGTTCGGGACGATGGGCGGCCATGCCCAGCTGCCGGTGCAACTGCAGGTGGGGTGCGCGCTCGTCGACGACGGCGCCGACCCGCAGGCCGCGGTGGCCGCCCCCCGGTTCCGGGTCGAGGTGGCCGACGGGTCGGTGAGCGCCGAGCGCCGCCTCGGTGCCGACGTCCTCGACGCGCTGGCGGCCCGCGGCCATCGGGTGCGGGTCACCGGCGCCTACGACACCGGGATGGGCCACGCCCACGTGGTGACGGGCCGTCCCGGGGCCTGGCGGGTCGGGGTCGACCCCCGCTGCGAGGGGGTGGCGATGGGGTGCTGAGCCGGCCCGTACGATGCCGCCGATGGCGGCGACCCTGACCGCGACGCCGGCGGGGCCCGAGGAGGTGCGTGGGGCCCTGGCCGCGCACGGCTACCTCGCCGACGAGGACCTGGCCACGGCGGTGTTCCTCATGCTGGCGCTCGAGCGGCCGCTGTTCGTGGAGGGCGATCCGGGCGTCGGCAAGACGGAGCTGGCCCTGGCCCTCGCCCGGGCCCGCGGCGCCGAGCTGCTGCGCCTCCAGTGCTACGAGGGGATCGACGCCTCCCAGGCACTGTACGAGTGGGACTACCCCCGCCAGCTGCTCGCGCTGCGGGCCATGGAGGCGGCCGGGGAGCGCCCCGAGGAGGCGGCGCTGTACCGGGAGCGGTTCCTGCTCGCCCGCCCGCTGCTGCAGGCCCTCGAGGACCGGCCGGTGCCGCCGGTGCTGCTCGTCGACGAGGTCGACCGGGCCGACGACGAGTTCGAGGCGTTCCTGTTGGAGTTCCTCGCGGGGTTCACGGTGACGATCCCCGAGCTCGGGACGCGCCGGGCCACCCGTCCGCCGGTGGTGGTGCTCACCTCCAACCGCACCCGCGACGTGCACGACGCGCTGAAGCGCCGCTGCGTCTACCACTGGATCGACCACCCCGACCTGGAGCGGGAGGTCGAGATCGTCACCACCCGTGTGCCCGAGGCGCCCGTCCCGCTGGCCCGGGCCGTCGCCGGCGCGGTGGGTGCTTTGCGGGCCCTGGAGCTCTACAAGCCGCCGGGGGTGGCCGAGAGCATCGACTGGGCCCGGGCGCTCGTCCACCTCGGCGCCGACCGGCTGGAGCGCCCCGTGGCCGAGCGGACCCTGGGGGTCGTGTGCAAGCACCGGGAGGACCTGGAACGGGTCCGCGACGGCGGGCTCGACGCGGTGGTCGCCGCCGCGCAGGCCGCAACAGGCACGTCCACGCAGGCGGCCGCGGAGGGCGCCGGTGCGTGAGCCGCCCGAGGCCGTGACGCTTCCGCCGGCCGCGGCGGCGCTGGCCGTCGGCCTCACCGTCGAGCTGCGTGCCCGTGGGGTGGCGGTGCCGATGCGCTCGGTGATCAGCGCTGCGGAGGCGCTGCGAGCCGTCGGCGCCGAGGACCCCAGGGTGTGGCGCGCCGCGGCACGGGCGATCCTCATCACCCGCCGCGACGATCACGGCCCGTTCGACGAGGCGTGGCGCGCCGTGTTCGGGACGGGACGAGCCGATCGGACGGCACCGGCGGCGGGGTGCACCCCGCACCGGGACGATCACGGCGTGCCCGCATCGGGTCCAAGGGACGGCGACGGGGTGCGGCGCCGGGTGCGGGCGTCGCTGGAGGTGGTGGAGGCTCAGCGGGACTTCGCCACCTACGGCCCTGAGGAGCACCGAGCGGCCCGGAGGGTGATGCGGCGCCTCGCCGCCGACGCCGCCCGCCGGCCGGTCCGACGGCACCGGCCGGCCCACTCGGGCCGACGCCTCGACGTCGGCCGTCCGCTGCGGGCCGCGGCGGCCACCGACGGGGAGCAGCTGCGGCGACGGTGGCGGCGGCGTCGTCTCCGGCCCCGGCGGCTCGTGCTGCTCGTCGACGTCAGCGGCTCCATGGCCGACTACGAACGGGCCCTGCTCGGCCTCGCCCACGCCGCCGTCGGCGCCCGGGGCGGGCCCGGCAGGCCCGGCGTGGAGGTGTTCACCGTCGCCACCACCTGCACCCGGGTCACCCGCGAGCTGGCCGGCCACGACGCCGACCGGGCGATCGCCGCGGTGGCGGCCCGGGTGGTCGACGCCGCCGGCGGCACCCGGCTCGGCGCCTGCCTGCAGGCCTTCAACGACACCTGGGGGCTGCGGGGCCTGGCCCGGGGCGCCGACGTGGTGATCTGCTCCGACGGCTGGGACGCCGGCGACCCGGAGGTCCTCGACGAACAGATGGCCCGCCTGCGCCGTGTCGCCCACCGGGTGGTCTGGGTGAACCCCCTGGCGGCGACCCCCGGCTACGCGCCGCTCGCCGGCGGCATGGCCGCCGCGCTCGGCCACCTCGACGCGTTCCTGCCCGGCCACACGCTCGAGGCGGTCGGGGAGCTGTTCGCCACCCTCGCCGCCGACCCGGGTCGGGGTCGCCGGGGGGAGGCCCGGTGAGGGACCTGCTCGACGACCTCGTCCGCTGGCACGCCGACGGGCGCCGGGTCGCGCTCGGGCGGGTCGTGGCCACCGAAGGCTCGGCCCCCCGCGAGCCCGGCGCGGCGATGGCGGTACGCGACGACGGCCGCGTCATCGGGTCGGTGTCCGGCGGCTGCGTGGAGAGCGCGGTGGTGGACGAGGCCCTCGCGGTGCTCGAAGGACGGCGCCCGCCGCGGGTGGTGCGCTTCGGGTACTCCGACGACGACGCGTTCGCGGTCGGCCTCACCTGCGGCGGGGTGGTCCACGTGTTCGTCGAGCCGCTGCCGGGCGAGCACGTCGGCCCGCTCGCCGCGGCGGTCGCCGCCGGCACGCCGGTCGCGCTCGTCACCGCCCTCGCCGGGCCCACGCCCGGTGCCACCGTCCTCGTCCCCGCCGATGGAGAACCGGTGGGGACGCTGGGCGACCCCGACCTCGACCGGGTGGTCGCCGCCGACGCCGCCGCGGCCACCGAGACCGGGCAGGTGGTCGTGCGTCACTACGGTCCGCACGGCGAGGCCCGCATGTCGGACTGGGAGGTGCTCCTCCAGCCGTTCACCCCGCCGCCGCGTCTGGTGATCTTCGGGGCGGTCGACTTCACCGCCGCGCTGGCCCGCGTCGGTGCCCTGCTCGGCTACCGGGTGACGGTGTGCGACGCCCGGGCCGCCTTCGCCACCCCGGCCCGGTTCCCGATGGCCGACGAGGTCGTGGTCGACTGGCCGGACCGGCTCCTCGAGCGGATCGGCCCGGACCTGGGGCCCCGCGACGCGGTCTGCGTGCTCACCCACGATCCCCGCTTCGACGTCCCCGCCGTGCAGGCCGCCCTGCGCACCCGGGTCGGCTACCTCGGGGCGATGGGGTCGCGGCGCACCACCGAGGAGCGAGCCGCCCGCCTCCGGGCGGCCGGGGTGGACGCGCAGGCGCTCAGCCGTCTCCACGCGCCGATCGGCCTCGACCTGGGGGCGCGGACCCCCGAGGAGGTGGCGGTGGCGGTGGCCGCCGAGATCATCGCCGCCCGCCGGGGCCGGCGCGTCGTGCGGCCGCTGCGGGACACCGACGGGCCGATCCACGCGCCGCGGTCGAGCACGCACTGAGGGAGGGAGCGTGGAGCTGGGCATCGCCGATCGGCGGGCTGCGGTCGCCGCGGCCTCGCGGGGCCTCGGGTTCGCCACCGCCAGGGCGCTGGCTGCCGAAGGGGTGCGGGTGGCGATCTGCGGGCGCGACGAGGCCCGCCTCGCCGCCGCCGCGGCCCGCATCGGCGCCACGCCGGTCCCCGCCGACGTCTCCCACCCCGACGGGGCGGTCGCTTTCGTGCGCGCGGCACGCGAGGCGCTCGGCGGGATCGACATCCTCGTCACCAACACCGGCGGGCCGCCGCCGGGCGACTTCGCCTCGATCGCCGACCTCGGCGCCTACCGGCAGGCCGTCGAATCGGCGTGCCTCTCCGCGATCGCGATGTGCCGGGAGACGGTACCGGAGATGCGGGCGCGGCGCTGGGGGCGGGTGCTGGCGATCACCTCGGTGGCGGTGCGCCAGCCGATCCCCACGCTCATCCTGTCCAACGTCGCCCGAGCCGGGCTCACCGGGTTCCTGAAGACCCTCGCCCGGGAGGTGGCCGCCGACGGGGTGACGGTGAACTCGCTGCAACCCGGCTACCACGCCACCGAGCGGGTCCGGGAACTGCACCCGGATCCGGACGCCTTCGCCCGCCTGGCGGCTTCGATCCCCGCTCGGGCCGTGGGTGACCCCGCCGACTTCGGCGCCGTCGCCG
>CALEDW010000284.1 GCA_937949585.1 uncultured Acidimicrobiia bacterium | reverse complement strand
GTCGCCGGGTGCCGTCGGGTCGCCGGGTGCCGTCGGGTCGCCGGGTGCCGTCGGGTCGCCGGGCGCCGTCGGGTCGACGGCACCGCCCGGAAGCGGGGCGGGACCGGGCGCGCCGGCCTCCGTCACGGACGCGACCCCGATGCACCGGCCGCCGGCGCCGCAGGGGCGTCGGGGGCACCGGCCGCGTCGTCGTCCCCGTCGTCGAGCCGCTCCATGCGCTCCGGCGCGCTCACCCCCAGGATCCGCAAGGCCCCGGCCAGCCCGACCCGCGCCGCCTCGGCGAGCCAGAGCCGGGCGGCGGTGCGGGCCGGGTCGTCGGTGAGCACCCGGCAGTCCCGGTAGAACCGGTGCACCCGCGCCGCCAGCTCCCGGACCCAGGTGGTGACCCGGTGCGGCGCTCGTAGTGCCGCGGCGGTGGCGAGCACCTCCGGGTAGGCGGCGAGCGAGCGCAGCAGGTCGAGCTCCCGCTCGTCGGTCAGCACCCCGAGGTCGGTGTCCTCCAGCGGGGGCCGCACGACACCCCGAGCCGCCGCCACCCGGCCGATCGAGGAGATCCGCGCGTGCGCGTACTGCACGTAGTACACGGGGTTCTCCAGCGACGCCGACGTCACCACCTCCACGTCGAAGGTCTGGGGCGTGTCGATCGACTGGAGCAGGAACGTGAGGCGGGCGGCGTCGGGATCCACCTCGTCGAGGATGTCGGCCAAGGTGATCACGTCGCCCGCCCGCTTCGAGATCCGCACCAGTTCGCCGCCCCGTTCGAGCCGCACCAGTTGACCGAGGATCACCTCCGGCTCCGGGCTCTCCGCGGTCCCGATGCCCAGGGCCCGCAAGCCTGCCTGCAGGCTCGCCACCTGCCCGTGGTGGTCGGCACCCCAGATGTCGATGAGGTGGTCGAAACCGCGACGCACCTTGTTGCGGTGGTAGGCGATGTCGTTGGCCAGGTAGGTCGTCGTCCCGTCGCTGCGGACCAGCACCCGGTCACGGGTGTCGCCCAGGTCGCGGCTGTGCAGCCACACCGCACCGTCCCGCTCGTAGGTCACCCCGGCCTGCGCCAACGCCGCGAGCACCTCGGCGACCTCACCCCGATCGTGCAGCGACTGCTCGGAGAACCAGGTGTCGAAGTGCACCCCGATGCGGGCGAGGTCGGCCTCCAGCATGGCCACCACCCGGGCCAGCCCCCAAGCCCGCACCACCTCCGGGTCGGGATCGTCGCCGTGCTCGGCCCGCAGCTCCTCGGCCATCTCCACGAGGTACCGCCCGTGGTAGCCGTCCGGCGGCGGCTCCTCTCCCCGCAGGCGCGCCCGGAGAGAGGCCACGAACGTGTCGAGCTGGGTGCCGGCGTCGTTCAGGTAGTACTCGCGGTGCACCTGCGCACCCTGCGCCGCGAGCAGGTTGGCGACGGCGTCCCCCACGGCCACCCACCGCCCGCCCCCGGCATGGAGCGGTCCGGTCGGGTTGGCCGACACGAACTCGAGGTTGATGCGCCGCCCCGCCTCGGCCGTGCCGTGCCCGTAGTCCGGCCCGGCGGCGACGACCTCCCGCAGCACCCCGTGGAGCCAGGCCGGGGCGAGGAAGCAGTTCACGAACCCGGGGCCCGCGACCTCGACGCGGGCGCAGATCCCGGCGGTGTGCTCCGGCAGGCGGGCCGCAAGGCGCTCGGCGAGATCCCGTGGCGGGCATGCGACGGTGCGGGCGAGACGCAGCGCGGCGTTCGTCTGGTAGTCGCCGTGCTCCCGCCGCTGCGCCGGCGTGACCTCCACCTGCTCCGGGGGGACCGACACCCCCAGGTCGGCGAGCGCGGCGACCGTGGCGTCCCGCAAGAGCTCGCTGATCGTCGCCATCGCCTCGTCCGATCCTCCCGCACGCCGCTCGGCCGATGTGCCCCGGCCCCGCGTCACCGGCCAGCATCGCACAGGACCGGCGGACCGCCCGGTCCCGGGCCGAGGGCGTCGGTGGCCCCGACCCGCGCCAGCACCTACACTCTCCGTGGCAGCTCGTGGTGGGCGGTACGCCCGGGCGGAGGGTGCAGGGATGCAGGCACGGAGGCGGTGGCCACCCACGGTGGCCACGTGGGCACGACGGCGGAGAGGGGGAACGTGGCTCGGAACTCGGGACTGGGCAGGAACCTGTCCGAGCTGCTGCCCCTGGCCCGCCGCCCCCCCGGGACGCTGCTCGCCGACGGGCAGGCGGACGAGCGCGGCGAAGGCCGGGGCGCAACCGAACGCGACGACGTGGACGGCTCCGACCCCGACGAGGCCGCGGGCCCGGGGTCCGCTGGCCTCGCGCCGTCCGGGCCGGAGCTCCCACCGGAGGGGGCCGAACCGGTGGCGGTGACCGAGTTCGGCTCCGACCTCGTCGCCGAGCTGGCGACCCAGCAGTCGGGGCTCGCGCTCATCTACCGGATTCTCGACGGTCTCGTCGCCCAGTTCGGGTTGCGCGACGCCGCGATCGTGATCGAGGAACCGGGCCTGGGCCGCCAGGTGTTCCGGGCCGGGCGGCGCCCGCTCGACGACGAGCGGGGTGAGGCGCTGCTGTCGGCGACGGCCGGGCTGTACACCGAGCCGGAGCTCGAGCCGGGCACCGTCGACGTGCCCCTCATCGAGAGCCTGTGCGTCGTGGCGCTCCGCCTCGACGTGCTCCGCTACGACTCCTGGCACGACCCGCTCACCGACCTGTTCGACCGGCGCTCCTTCGACCGGCTGCTGGAGATGTCGGTGGCCCGGAGCCTGCGCTACAAGTGGCCGTTCACCCTCGTGCTCATCGACCTCGACCACCTGAAGCAGATCAACGACACCGAGGGGCACGCGGCCGGTGACGCCGCGCTCGTGGCCCTCGCGGAGCGGTTCCGCCGGGTGCTGCGCTACGGCGACAACGCGGCCCGCATCGGGGGGGACGAGTTCGCGCTCATCCTCCCCAACACCGATCCCGACGACGTGCCGGCCCTGCTGGAGCGCATCGGTTCCAGCCGGCTCGGCGAGCGGCCCTGCCCGGCCTTCTCCTACGGGGTGGCCCAGTGCCCCACCGAGGCCGACGACGCCGAGGAGCTGTTCCGCCTGGCCGACCGCCGGCTGTACGAAGCGAAGGCACAGCGACCGTGAACCTCGACGACCTCGAGCTCGAGCTCCGCAAGCTGCGGGGGGTGCGCGCCGCCGGGTTCACCGAGCGCGACGACGTGCTCATCGTGCAGGTGCAGGTGGCCAACGGCGACGTCGAACCGAACCTGCCGGTGGCCGCGACCCGCATCGCCTACCGCCACTCCGAGAAGCCGGTGGCGCTCGAGATCGTCCGCTGGCGGCCCGCCCCGTCCGGCCGGCCGCCGGTCGGCCCGGCGCCGGTCGCGCCGGCCCCGGCGACCACCGCACCGCCGCCGGCACCGGCCGCCGCACCCGGGCGGGAGCCCCGGGTGCGGTTGCTCGCGGTGCTCACCTTCCCCGACACCGACGAGCTCGAGGTGCACCTCACCTTCGCCGGCCGCCGGGTGATCGGGCGCGGCGCCGCCCGGGGCGGGCCCTTGGGGGTGGTGGAGGCGACGATCGACGGCCTCGCCGCGCTGGTCGGGCCGCTCCCGTACCGCCCCGCGTGGGCCCGACCGCTCCCCGCCGAGGGTGACCGGGGGGCCCTGGTGGCCGTCGGGCTCGGCGGCGGCGACGACGTCGCCCGCTACGGGCTTGCCGGCGGTGCCAGCGAGATCGAGGCCGCGGCCCGGGCCACGTTGCACGCCCTCAACCGCACGTTGGCACCGGCGTTGGCCGGGACGGCCGGCGGGGACCCGGACCGCTGAGCGCCGCCCCCGGTAGGATGGGCCACCCGCCCTCGTAGCTCAGGGGAGAGAGCAACGGCCTCCGGAGCCGTGTGTCGCAGGTTCGAATCCTGCCGAGGGCGCGCCCCGCCGGACCT
>CALEDW010000283.1 GCA_937949585.1 uncultured Acidimicrobiia bacterium | reverse complement strand
CGCGGCGGTGGAGACCGTCGGCGACCTGGTGACCCGCGACTACGCGCTGGCCGTGCTCGGGTTCCGTCTCACGCTCGCCGCGCTCGGCGGCGCCGACCCGTCCCCCTCGGAGGCCTCGGTGCGCAAGCTGCTGGGCGTGGAGCACGACCAACGCGTGCAGGACGTCGGCGTGGCGCTCCTGGGCGCGGCGGCAGCGGTGACCGACGGGGACGCCGAGACCTGGACCCGGCAGCTCCTGTTCAACCGCCAGCTCACCATCGCCGGCGGCACCAGCGAGATCCAGCGCAACATCATCGCCGAACGGGCCCTCGGCCTGCCCAAGGACCCGTGAGCCGGGACGGGCAGAAGTTGACACACGCGTCAGGTTGCGGGTAGCTGTGAAGCGTGGCCGAAGCGAAGCTGTTCATCGAGGACGTCTCCGAGGGCGACACCGCGCCGGAACTGAGCCACGAGCTCACCCGCACCGACCTCGTCCGCTACGCAGGGGCGTCCGGCGACTTCAACCCCATGCACCACGACGACACCAAGGCCCAGGCCGCCGGGCTGCCCAGCGTGTTCGGACACGGGATGTTCACCGCCGGGATCCTCGCCACCGCCATCACCCGCTACGTCGGGGTGGGGAACCTGCGGCACTACAAGGTGCGCTTCACCAAGCAGACCTGGCCGGGCGAGACGCTGACCACCAAGGTGACCGTGGCCCGCACCTACACCGAGCACGGCGAGCACCGCGTCGACCTGGACTGCGCGGTGGTGAACCAGGACGGGGAGACGAAGCTCACCGGTACCGCGGTGGCGGCGCTGCCCAGTCGGGGCTGATGCGCTTCGACCTGCCGACGCCGGAGCCGGAGACCCAGCCGTTCTGGGACGCCGCCCGGGACGGCACGGTGCTCATCAAGCGCTGCCGGGCCTGCGGGCGACACCACTTCTACCCCCGACCGTTCTGCCCGTTCTGCTGGAGCGACCAGGTGGCCTGGACCCCGGCGCGGGGCCGGGCCAGCCTGTACACGTGGTCGGTGGTGCACCAGAACGACCTGCCCCCGTTCCGGGATCGCGTCCCGTACGTGGCCGCGGTGGTGGAGCTCGAGGAAGGGCCGCGGATGATGACCACCATCGTCGACTGCGACCCTGCCGACCTGCGGATCGGCATGCCCCTCGAGGCCGTCCCGTTCCCGGTGAGCGACGAGATCACCGCAGTGGCGTTCCGACCGGCGGCCGCCGCCTGAGGGGCCGGGAGGCCGGGTGAGCACCGGGGCCGATCCCTCGGACCGGGACGGCTGGGGGTTCCCGTTCGAGGAGCCGCTCCGCAGTGCGTTCCCCGCCCTGCACGACGCGCAGCGCGCCTGGCTGTCGCAGATCGACTCGCTGCGGGCGCCGGACCGCAAGACCCACGAGCTCATCCGCCTCGCCTGCGTGGTGATCCTGCGCAACCCGCCCGGGATCCGACGTCACGCCCGGCTCGCCGCCGAGGTCGGCGCGACCTGGGAGGAGGTGCTGGGCGCGATCATGCTCACCGTCCCCGGCTTCGGGCTGCTGCCCGCGGTGGAGGCCATCCCCCACGCCCGGGCCGGCGTCGACGCCGCCCGCCCGGTCGAGACCGATTGACCGGCCTGGGCCCGGCCGTGAGCACCCCGTTCCGGATCCTGCCTCGCGTCACCGACCGAAACCGGCACTTCTGGACCGGTGGGCGCGACGGTGAACTGCGGTTCCTGCGGTGCCGCCGGTGCGGAACCTGGGTGCACCCACCGGCACCGGTGTGCCCGGCCTGCCTCGGCGACGACCTCGACGTGGTGGCCGCCTCGGGGCGGGCCCGTGTCGCCACCTACACCGTGAATCACCAGGCCTGGATGCCCGGTCCCGAGCTGCCGTACGTGGTGGCGATCGTGGAGCTGCCCGAACAGCACGGTCTGCGCCTCATCACGAACCTGGTCGAGGTGGACCCGGCCGAGGTGCGCATCGGGATGGAGGTGGAGGTGGTGTTCGAGGCCCATCCCGACGACGAGGTATGGATCCCGCTGTTCCGGCCGGTGCGGGGGAACGGACGGTGACCCCCGAGGAGGCAGTGTTGGTGGGAGAACGGCGGGCCGTGATCTCCGGGGTGGGGCAGTCCGACGTGGGACGGCGCCTGTTCCGCGATCCCCTCGCCCTCACCGCCCAGGCCTGCCTCGCGGCGATCGCCGACGCCGGGCTGCGCCCTGCCGACATCGACGGGCTGGCCACCTTTCCCGGCGGGATGGACACCCCGCCCGGGTTCTCCGGGGTGGGGATCACCGACGTGCAGGACATGCTGCGCCTCCAGCTGTCGTGGTACACGGGCGGGCTGGAGATGCCCAGCCAGCTCGGCGCGGTCGTGGCTGCGTGCCTGGCCGTCTCCGCCGGGCTCGCCCGCCACGTGCTGTGCTTCCGCACCGTGCACGAGGGCAGCGCCCAGGCCGGCGGTGGCCGGGCGTCGGTGACGCCCGGGGGCGGTGGCGGGTCGTTCCGGGCCACCGGGTTCATGGAGTGGACCCTGCCGTTCGCGGCACCGTCGGCGGCGATCTGGGTGGCGATGTTCGCCCGGGCGCACTTCGACCGGTACGGAACCACCCGCGAGCAGCTGGCGCAGATCGCCCTGAACGCGCGGCGCAACGCGGCCCGCAACCCGAAGGCGGTCTACCGTGACCCCATGACGCTCGAGGACTACCTGTCGGTGCGGATGATCTCCGAGCCGTTGTGCCTCTACGACTGCGACGTGCCCTGCGACGGTTCCACCGCGATCGTCGTGTCGGCGGCCGAGACCGCCCCGGACCTGCGCCGACCGCCGCTGCGGGTGGAGGCCGCCGGCACCGCGATCCGGGGACGCCCGTCCTGGGACCAGTTCGACGATCTCACCACCATGGCCTGCCGCGACGCCGGCGCCCACCTCTGGACCCGCACCTCGCTGCGCCCGGCCGACGTGGACGTCGCCGAGCTGTACGACGGGTTCTCGTTCATCACGATGGCCTGGTTGGAGGCCCTCGGGTTCTGCGGGCCCGGTGAGTCCGGCTCGTTCGTGGAAGGCGGGGCCCGCATCGCCCTCGACGGAGAGTTGCCGCTCAACACCAACGGTGGCCAGCTCTCCGGCGGTCGCCTCCATGGGTTCGGTCTGCTCCACGAGGCCTGTGTGCAGCTGTGGGGGGAGGCGGGGGAGCGGCAGGTGCCGGGCCGGCCCGAGGTGGCCGTCGCCGCGGCCGGCGGTGGGCCGCTGGCCGGTGCACTGCTCCTCACCCGATGAGGGCGTGACGACGCGGCGCTTCGCAGCCGTACTGGCACTGCTGGCCGTCGCCGCCGGGATCGGTCGGGTGGTCTACGTGCTCACGGTGACCCGTCACGATCGGGGCCTGTACGACGCGGCGTTCTACGAGCTGGCGGCACGCCGCTTGGTGGAGGGCGGCGGGTTCACGAACCCCTACCCGTTTGTCGAGGAGCCGGGGCCGGCGGCCGACCATCCGCCGCTCACCCAGCTGGTGCTGGTGCCCGCCGCCGCGCTCGGCGGCGGCGACGAGGCGATCCGCCTGCGCATGCGGTTCACGATGGTGGTGCTCGGGACGGCCACCGTGGTGGTGGTCGGCCTGATCGGACGGTCGGTGCGGGACGAGCGGACGGGCCTGGTCGCCGCGGGGATCGCCGCCGTGAACCCGTCGCTGTGGATGAACGACGGGCTCATGATGTCCGAGACGCCGGCCACGCTCGTCGCCGCCGGGTGTGTCGGTCTGGCCGTGGTGCTGCGGCACCGGGTCCGCCTCGGTACGGCCGTCGCCGCCGGGGCGCTGGCCGGCCTCGCCGCGCTCACCCGGGCGGAGTTGGCACTGCTGCTCCCGGTGCTGGTGGTGCCGGCGATCCTCGGCGGCCGGGAACGGCCGCCGCGCCGGTGGGCGGCGACCGCCGCCGTCGCCGCGGCGGGCGTCGTCGTGGCCCCCTGGGTGGTGTTCAACCTGGTGCGTTTCGAGGAGCCGACGTTCTTGTCCACCGGCGACGGGCTCGTGCTGCGGGGCGCGAACTGCGATCGGGCCTTCTACGGCGACGCGCTCGGGGCCTGGAGCGTGTTCTGCGTGCTGGATTCCTTTCCCGTCGACCCCCGCTCGGGATACCGGGTCGATCTCGACGAGCAGTCGGTGACCGCCCGGCGATTGCGACAGGAGGGGCTCGCCTACCTGCGCGGCCACCTCGACCGGCTCCCGGTGGTGGTCGCCGCCCGGGTCGGGCGCCTCTGGTCCGTGTTCGGTGTGGCGCAGTCCGCGGCAACGGAGGTGGAGGGTCGGCCGGGCTGGGCGACCTGGACGGGGGCGGCGTTCACCTGGATCATCGTGCCGCTGGCGATCGCCGGTGCCGTGGTGGTGCGCCGGGAACGCCGGTGTCTGTGGCCGCTGGTGGTGCCGGTGGTGGCCGTGAGCGTGCTGGCGGCGGTGTTCTACGGCACGGCCCGGTTCCGGGCGCCCGCCGAGCCGTCGCTGGCGGTGCTCGCCGCCGTTGCCGTGACCTCCGGGATGCGCGCCCGGCGCCCGGGTGCCGGCGGGGGCGCTCAGGCGGGCTCTGCGGCGAGCGCCTCCGCCAGCGCGAGCTCCGCGAGCGCCTCGAGCTGAACGAGCCGGCCGCCGCGGGGATGCTGCTGGAGGGTGAGGAGCCGCTTGTAGAACAGGTGGGCGTCGTGCTCCCAGGTGAAGCCGATCCCCCCGAGGATCTGGATCGCGTCGGCGCCCACCCGGTACAGGCCGTCGGTCGCCGCGGCCAGTGCCATCGTCGTCGCCCGGCGCCGCTCCGCGGCGGGAGCCGCGTCGGCCGCCCAGGCCGCGTAGTACGCGGCCACCCGGGCCACCTCCACCGCCCGCAGCATGTCGGCGGCGAGGTGGGCCACGGCCTGGAACGACCCGATCGGCCGACCGAACTGGTGGCGCACCTTGGCGTGCTCGACCGCCAGCGTCAGCGCCGCGTGCGCCGCGCCGAGCCCGTCGAGCACGTCGGCGACGGCCAGGCGGTCGGCCACGGCGTCGAGCTCACCGGTCACGTCCCGGTCGGAGCACGAGGTGGCCCGCGCACCGGTGCAGGTGAGCCGGGCCGTCTTCGTGGTCCCGTCGACGCTGCCGATCGGCTCGAGGCACACCCCGTCGGCGTCGGGCGCCAGCGCGAACAGGCCGAGGGTGCCGTCGCTTCGAGTGGCGCCCACGAGGAGCAGGTCGGCGGCCACGGCGTCGAGGACGACCGGCACCTCCCCGTGGAGCTGCCAGCCACCCTGCTGCGGCGTGGCCCGCACGCCGGCGTCGCGGCTCCCGGACGCCGATCGCGGCACCGGCAGGGCGGGCACCGCCCGCAGCCGGCCCTCGGCGAGCTCTGCCAGCCAACGCCCGGCGTGTGCCTCGTCGGCGGCCAGCGCGAGCAGGCCCGCGCCGCCGACCGCCACCGAACGCAGCGGGCCGGGGTAGGCGCGCCGGCCCGCCTCCTCCACCACGACGGCGAGGTCGACCATGCCGCCGCCCGCCCCGCCGTGGCGCTCCGGGACCGCGAGCCCGAACACGCCGAGCGCGGCGAGTCCTGCGTGCACCTCGGGGGTGGTGCCCACCGGGTCGTCGAGGTGCTCACGCACCCAGCGCAGCGGGGCGCGCTCGTCGAAAAAGCGCCCCACGGTGGCCCGCAGCAACTCCTGGTCGTCGTCGAACTCGAAGTTCACGGCACGGGACGCTAGCCCCGCCGCCACGATCGGGTCGCTAACCTGCCGGCGTGCGTCTCGCGTACGGACCGGCGGAGGAACGGTTCCGGGCCGAGCTCGGGGCCTGGCTCGACGCCCACGCCCCGCCGGCCGAGCTGCTCGCCTCCCCGAAACGCTCCAGCGCCGACCTGCCGGAGTGGGCCCGGGCGTGGCAGCGGGCGCTGTTCGACGCCGGCTGGCTCGTCCCCGGCTGGCCTCCCGAGCTCGGAGGCCGGAACGCCGGGCCGGTCGAGCAGATGATCTACTTCGAGGAGCTGTCCCGGCGCGGCCTGCCCCGCAGCCTCAACCCGCAGGGGCTCGGGATCGTCGCGCCGTCGTTGCGGGACTACGGGACCCCCGAGCAGCAGGAGCGGTTCCTGCTGCCGACCCTGCGGGCCGAGATCGCCTGGTGCATCGGTATGAGCGAGCCCGGCGCCGGCAGCGATCTCGCCTCACTGCGCACCTCGGCTCGTCTCGAGGGTGACCACTTCGTGGTCAACGGCCAGAAGGTGTGGACCTCCGGCGCGCACCACGCCGACTGGTGCTTGTGCTTCGTGCGCACCGACCCGACCGCCCCGAAGCACCGGGGGATCAGCGCCCTCATCATCGACATGCGCAGCCCCGGTGTGGAGGCCCGACCGTTCCCGGAGCTGTCGGACCCCGACTTCTGCGACTTCAACGAGGTGTTCCTCACCGACGTGCGGGTCCCCGCCGACCGGCTCCTGGGTCCGCTGCACGGCGGCTGGCCGATCACCCGGGGCTCGCTCGCCCACGAGCGGGCCATGCTGTGGATCGAGTACGCCGCGTCCCTCGACCGGGCGGTGCAGGGGCTGCTGGCCATCGCCGCCGAGCCCGACGGTCGAGGGGGGCGGCTCGGCGACGACCCGCGGTTCCGGGACCGGGTGGCCTCGTTCGCGATCGACGCGCAGGCCTTGCGCTGCCTCGGCTACCAGGGGTTCGCGAAGTTCACCGCCGGCAAGGCCGCCCCGGAGCACTCGCTGCTGAAGCTGTTCGGCTCCGAGGCGGTGCAGCAGGCGACGGCGTTCGGCACCGAGGCGCTCGGTCCGGCCGGCCTCGACCTGGACCGCCCCGGCCCGCGGCTGTGGCGGGAGGGCTGCTGGGCGATTCAGTACCTGCGCTCCTTCGGCGGGACGATCCCCGGCGGCACCAGCGAGATCCAGCGCAATATCATCGCCGAGCGGGTGATCGGCCTGCCCCGCTGACCGGTCGGGGCCTCGGGACGGAGGCGAGCTCGGCGCCGACGAGGTCCGGCGGATGTCGACGCCGGCCTGGGAGCTGCCGACCGGCGTCGAGCACCCCCGCGCCGGCCCGGGGAGCCGTGCATCC
>CALEDW010000282.1 GCA_937949585.1 uncultured Acidimicrobiia bacterium | reverse complement strand
GATCGGCGCGGGCGCCTCAGCGCAGCCGCACGGGGAGGTGACGGATGCCGGTGTGACGGTTGGAGCGGGTCCACTCGACCGGGCCCGCCGACTCGAGGTGCTCGACCCGTGCCAGCAGCTCTTCGAGGCCGACCCGAAGCTCGAGGCGGGCGAGGCCGGCGCCGAGGCAGTGGTGCACCCCGTGACCGAAGGCCAGGTGCGGGTTGGGGTGACGGGCCACGTCGAACTCCATGGGGCGGTCGAAGACCGCCCCGTCCCGGTTCGCCGAGCCCTCCCAGACCACCACCTTGTCACCGGCCCGCACCCGGTGGCCGCCGAGCTCGACGTCACGGGTGGCGGTGCGCCGCTTCATCGGCGACGGGGTGGTCCAGCGCAGCACCTCCTCGACCGCCACCGGCACCAGCGTGGGGTCGGCCCGCAGGCGGGCGAGCTGCTCGGGGTGCTCGATCAGGGCCAGCACCCCGCCGGCGAGGGCGTTGCGGGTGGTCTCGGCCCCGGCGGCGAAGAACAGCACGAAGTTCGAGGCCAGCTCCAGGTCGGTGAGCCGGGGCGGGTCCTCGTCGGGCAGGACGGCGTGCACGATCACCGACAGCACGTCGTCACCGGGGCGGGCCCGGCGCTGCGCGATGAGCTCCTCGGCGTAGGCGAACATGCGGGCCGAGGCCTGCGCCTGCTCGGGGGTGGGCTCGAACGCACCCGGCCCGTCCCGCACGTCGAAGGCGAACTCCACCGCCTCGAACAGGGCGTGGCGGTCGGCCTCAGGGACGCCCAGCAGCGTGCAGATCACCTGCATCGGCAGCTCCCCGGCCACGTCGGTGAGGAAGTCGGCCTCGCCCCGGTCGGCGGCGGCGTCGAGCAGCGCCCGCATGCGGCGCCGCACGTCGTCCTCGAGGCGGGCCACCGCCCGGGGGGTGAACCCGCGGCTGAGCAGGCGGCGGATCCGGGCGTGACGGGGGTCGTCCATCATGTTGAGGATCAGCCCGGCGGTGGGCAGGTCGGCGAGCACCGTGCCGCCGTGCGCACGGTGCCCACCCCGCTCGGAGGAGTAGGTGACCGGGTCGCGCAACACCTCCAGCGTCCCGGCGTAGGTGGCCACCGACCAGAACCCCTCCCCACCGGGGGTGTGCTCCGTGGGCTCGTGCCAGTAGACGGGTGCCTCACGGCGGTGCCGGGCGAACAGGTCGTGTGGGAACCCGTGCGCGAACGCATCGAGGTCGGTGAGGTCCACGCCCTGCATGGGCCCCGCCACCGGCCCGCGGCCGCTCGTCCCCGCAGCCGGGCCCGGGGGTCGCGCCGTCACGGCCCCACCGTAGCCACGGGCGCCGGCGGGCGCCGCTCAGGCGCGGGGCACCAGCCGGTCGGCCTCCCAACGCCCGGGCAGGCCGGCACGCACACAGAAGCAGACCGGGGTGCCGGCCTCGATGCGGCGCGACCCGTCGGCGATGCGCGTGCAGTGGAACGGGAACCGTCGCCCGTCGTCGGCCTCCACCTCGCCCAGCCCCCGGGCCTCGTCGAACGCGATCACCCGTCCGGTCAGGATCCCCCGCACCACGCCTCCCCCACCAGGTCCCCCACCAGGTCCCCCACGGTCGTGCCGCACCCCGTCCCGGCGCTGCGTCCGTCAGTGCACGATCTTGGCGAGCGGCACCTCGAGGATGTCGGTGGCGCCCGCCTCCCGCAGCGCCGGGATGAGGGTGTTGATCTCGCTCTTGGCCACCACGGTCTCCACCGCGTAGGCGTCCTCGGAGAACAGCTTCGCCACGGTCGGCGACCGCAACGCGGGCAACAGCGCGATCACCCCGTCGAGGCGGGCACCCTCGACGTTGAGCTTCACCAGCACCCGCCCCCGGGCCTCGAGCGTGCCGGTGAGCAGCGTGACGATCTGCTCCATCGCCCGGCGCTTGGGCGCGTCGGCGTGCGCGGCCGGGTTGGCGATGAGCTCGGTGTGGGACACCATGATCGTCTCCAGCACCCGCAGCCCCGCGGCCCGCAGCGCCCGGCCGGTCTCGGTGATCTCCACCACCGCGTCGGCGATCTCGGGGATCTTCGCCTCCGTGGCGCCGTAGGAGAGGCTGATGCGCGCCTCGACGCCGGCCTCGGCGAAGAAGCGCTCGGTGAGACGGGGGTACTCGGTGTGGACCCGCACCCCCGCCGGCAGGTCGGTGACCTTGTCCCAGGGGGCGTCGGCGGCGACGGCGAGCACCATGCGGATCGGCCGGGCGGAGGCCTTCGAGTAGTGCAACCGCGTGAGGGTGACCACCTCGGCGCCGGTCTCGGCCACCCAGTCCCGCCCGGTGATCCCCAGGTCGAACAACCCGTCGGCGACGTAGCGGGGGATCTCCTGGGGTCGCAGGATCGTGACGTCGCGTACCCGCGGATCGTCGATGAACCCCTTGTAGTCGACCTCCGACGCGCGTCCGACGGCCAGGTCGGCGTCGGCGAACAGCTGGAGCGTGGCCCGTTCCAGGGAGCCCTTGGGGAGCACGAGGCGCAGCATCGCCGTGGTTCTAGCCGCCGCCGGCGCCCGGTGCCGACCCTGCGTCGAGACCATCCCCGTCGCCCCCGCCGGCGTCGCCCCCGCCTCGCTCCCCGGCGTCGAGGCGGCGCAGCAGCCGGGCCATCTCCAGGGCACCGGCCGCCGCCTCCCGGCCCTTGTGCCCCTCGGCGCCGCCGGCCCGCGCCCAGGCCTGGTCGAGGGTGTCGGTGGTGAGCACCCCGAAGATCACCGGCACCCCGGTGCGCAGCGCCACCTCCGCCAACCCTCGGGCGCACTCCCCGGCGACGTAGTCGAAGTGTGGGGTCTCCCCCCGGATCACCGCGCCGAGGGCCACCACCGCGTCGTGGGAAGCGGCGAGCCGGGCGGCGACGACCGGAAGCTCGAACGCGCCGGGCACCCACACCACGGTCACGTCGTCGTCGGCCACACCGGCCCGGGCCAGGGTCTGTCGAGCGCCGTCCAACAGGGCGCGGGTGACGCTGCGGTTGAACCGGCTGACCACGATCCCGATCCGCAGGCCGTGCCCGTCGAGCTCGGCCTCGCCGAGGGCGTACTCGCCCATCAGCGGCGCTCCACCCCGTCGTCGAGCCGACGGGCCGCGGCCGGGTCGTGCCCGCCGCCGTCGCCCGGCGCGGGATCGGGGTCCGGGTCGAGGAGGTGACCGAGCTTCTCCCGTTTGGTCCGCAGGTAGGCCACGTTGTGCGCGTTGGGTTCCACCCGCAAGGGCACCCGCTCGGTGATGACCAGCCCGAACCCCTCCAGGCCGCCGTACTTCGCCGGGTTGTTGGTGAGCAGCCGCATCGTGGTGATCCCCAGGTCGACGAGGATCTGACTGCCGATCCCGTACTCGCGGGAGTCGACGGGGAACCCGAGGTCGAGGTTGGCCTCCACGGTGTCGCGCCCTTCCTCCTGGAGGCGGTAGGCACGCAGCTTGTGGCCGAGGCCGATCCCCCGGCCCTCGTGGCCCCGCAGGTACACGACCACCCCGCGACCCTCGGCGGCGATGAGCTCCAGGGCCCGGTCGAGCTGGGTGCCGCAGTCGCAGCGCAGGGACCCGAACACGTCGCCGGTGAGGCATTCGGAGTGCACCCGCACCAGCACGTCCCGGTGTCCGGACACCTCGCCGCGCACCAGCGCCATGTGCTCCACCCCGTCGAGCACGCTCTGGAACACGAAGGCGGTGAAGTCGCCGTGGCGGGTGGGGATCCGGGCCTCGCTCACCCGCCGCACGAGCTTCTCCCTGGCGCGGCGGTACCGGATGAGGTCAGCGATGGTGATGAGCCGCAGCCCGTGCCGGGCGGCGAACGCCTCCAGGTCGGGCAGGCGCGCCATCGTGCCGTCGTCGTTCACGACCTCGGCCAGCACCCCGGCCGGGCGCAGCCCGGCGAGCCGGGCCAGGTCGACGGCGGCCTCGGTGTGCCCGGCCCGTTTCAGCACCCCGCCCTCCCGGTACCGCAACGGGAAGATGTGCCCGGGTCGGACGAGATCTTCCGGCCGCGACCCCGGATCGACGAGCACCTGCACGGTGTGGGCCCGGTCGGCGGCGGAGATCCCGGTGGTGATCCCCGAGGCGGCGTCGACCGACACGGTGAACGCGGTGCGCTGGTGCTCGGTGTTGTGGGCGACCATCAGCGGGATGCGCAACTCGTCGAGGCGCTCTCCGGTCATCGGCATGCAGATCACCCCGCTGGTGTGGCGCACGAAGAACCCCATCGCCTCGGGGGTGACCTTCTCGGCGGCCATGATCAGGTCCCCCTCGTTCTCGCGGTCCTCGTCGTCGACGACCACGACGATCTCCCCGCGGGCGATCGCGGCGATCGCCGCCTCGATGTCCTCGAAGGCCTTGCGCTCCGGGCTCACGGCACGCGTGCCCCGCCGAGGAGCCGCTCGACGTGCTTGGCCAGCACGTCCACCTCCACGTTGCAGCGCTGTCCGGGCCGCCGCCGCCCCAGGGTGGTGGCCGTGGCGGTGTGGGGGACGAGCGCGATGCGCAGCTCCGCCCCGGACACGCCGGCGACGGTGAGGCTCACCCCGTCGAGCGCCACGGAGCCTTTCTCCACCACGTAGCGGGCCAGGGACGGGTCGTCGAGGCGGAACACCAGCTCGGCGCCCCCGTCGGCCTGTGCGCTGCGTTCGACGAGGGTGGCGGTCCCGTCGACGTGGCCGAGCACGACGTGGCCGCCGAGGCGATCGCCCAGCGCGACCGGGCGTTC
>CALEDW010000281.1 GCA_937949585.1 uncultured Acidimicrobiia bacterium | reverse complement strand
GGCGTCCCCGGCGGGGCGGCGAGTCGTCGGACGGCGCCGCGCCCGGGACGGCGGAACTCAGACGCCGAGTCGGCGCAACGCGTCGGCCACCGCTTCCCACGCACCGGTCGTGTAGCGGGTACGGGCGCCGTCGTCGCCGGCGGCGGCCTCGTCGGCGGCGTCCCACAGGTCGGTCTCGACCGGACCGAGCACCGCCCGGACCTCCACCAGCGCGTCCGGGTCCGACTCCACCCGGTCGCGCAGGGCCGCGAACCGCCACCAGGTCTCCGCCCGGGTCAACGGGTCGGGGATCCGGGGCGGAAAGATCGGGACGAAGACGCTGGCGCACGGGCTGCCGAGCGCCACCCAGGCCCGCTGCGGCGCGTCGCCGTCGGCGGCGAGATCGGCGATCATCGCCGCGGTGGTGGCCTGGTACCCCCGCACGTGCATGCACACGGTGATGCCCCGCCAGGCGGGATCGATCCCGGCGGGTGGTGGGCACACGTCGGTGGGATCCCCGCCCGGGGCGCCCCAGGGGCGAGTGCCGTGGTGGCGCAGGGTGGCCGCCGCGGCGCGGGCGTCGGCGCGGCCGGCGGCGACGAAGGGACGGGTGGCGGCCAGGCGCAGGTCGGCGATGGCGGTGGGGGCCTGCGGATCACGCCAGGACTGCACGTCGGTGCCCGCGGCGACGTCGGCGGAGGCCCGGTCCCAGCGGTGGTCGAGCACGACCCGGTTCGAGATCGCCGCGCCCGTGGGCTCGCGGCGGGCGACCCAGCTGCGGCCGCTGGTCTCGACGATCCAGGCCCCGGCGGGATCGGCGACGAGGAACGACGACCAGTAGGGCTCGTCCCGATCGGCCTCGCACGACCCGCCTTGGCCGTGGGTGTCGAGCAGCTCGGTGAGGGCGGCGAGGGCCTCTTCGGCGTCGCCCGCCCGTTCCAGGGCGAGGCGGACCAGGTCCATCCCGATGAGCGCCGGTGGGGCCGGGCGCGGGTCACGGGTCGTCCAGATCTTCTCGTTGCCGATCGCCACCCGGGCGTCGTTCACGCCGTGCTCGAAGCCCCACAGCCAGGTCGGCCGGG
Organism: uncultured Acidimicrobiia bacterium; assembly: GCA_937949585.1. Classification (GTDB taxonomy): domain Bacteria; phylum Actinomycetota; class Acidimicrobiia; order IMCC26256; family CALEDW01; genus CALEDW01. Next base: position 4,409 of record CALEDW010000281.1, on the reverse strand, counting down.
ACCCGATCACCGGGCGCGCCCCGCGATCGGCGAGCTCCAGGTACTGGGTGCGGAGCCGCCCGCCCGGCGGGCGAGCCGGGTGGGCTTCCACCACTTGGGCCTCCCCCGGAGGGCGGTCGGAGTTCTTGGCGAACAGCATCCCGCCCGGTCCGCCGACGCAGAAAGTGTCGCACACGGTGGCCGCCCGGGCTCAGAAGTCGGTGCCGCCGTCGACGGGGATCACCGCGCCGGTCACGAACGTGGCCGCCTGCGAGCACAGGAACACCACCATCGTGGCGATCTCCTCCGGCAGCCCCACCCGCCCGAGGTCGTTGCGGACGCCGAACTCGGCCACGATCGCTTCGTAGGCGGATTCGAGGGGACCCTGCTCCGGCCCCGCCGTGGCGGGCACCAGCGCCGCCTCGAGAGCCGGGGACAGCACGGTGCCCGGACACACGACGTTCACGAGGATCCCGTCGGCGGCGAGCGTGCGGGCCAGGTTCTTCGACACGCTCACCAGCGCCGCCTTCGCCGCGGTGTAGGCGACGAGCGTGGGCGACTGGTGCCGGACGGAGGACGCGCCGATGTTCACGACCCGGGCGAAGGTCGCACGACGCAGCAGCGGGAGCGCGGCCCGCACGGTGCGGACCGCCGAGAGCACCCCTTGGTCGAAGGCCCGCAGCCAGTCGCCGTCGGCGAGGCGGGTGAGGTCCCCGACGTGCACGGGCCCGACCGCGTTGACCAGGGCGTTGCACTCACCCCAGCGCTCCCCCAGGTACTCGAACGCGGCCTCGACCTCCCCGGCGTCGAGGAGGTCGCAGGTGAGGGCGACGGCGTCGGGAGCACCGAGCGCGCCGAGCGCGGCCTCGGTGGCCTTCAGGTCGGTGGGACGCCGGGCCAGCACCGCCACCCGACAACCCTCGGCGGCGAACACCTCGGCGACGGCGCGGCCGATCCCCCGGGTCCCGCCGGCCACCACGGCCGCCCGCCCCCGCAGCCCCAGGTCCACCGGACCTCAGCGGAACCAGATGCGTTGGTAGTCGCGGCTCATGGGGTGGACGAGCAGGGCCACGAGCAGCACGTCGAACATGAACGTGAGGATGAGGGGGAACCCGAGGACCGCGAGCCCGGCGACGGCGACGAGGATCAGGACCTGCAGGCAGGCCGCGGCGAGGGCGAGGCCGTACCCCCAGCGCTTCTCGTTCGCGATCCCGAACCCCCCGGCGGCGAGGGCCGCGGCGAGCAGCAGGCCGACGGCGTGACCACGGGACCCCAGCAGTCCGAACACCGCGTCGATGTAGCACAGCAGCGTGGCGCCGTAGAGGGTTTGGGGCTGGGAAGGGTTGATGAACCGGTGCTCACCCATCCCGGGCATTCTTGCCCACCCCGGCCCGACGTGCCGGACCCGGTGGGTGCACCCGCGTCCGGAGCTGCCCGCAGGCCGCATCGATGTCGGCGCCGCGGGTACGCCGGACCGTGACCCGGAGGCCCTCGTCGGCCAGGGCGGCCGCGAACCGCTGGAGCCGGGGCGGATCGGGCGCCCGGCCGGGGAAGGCGGGCGTCGGGTTCAGGGGGATGAGGTTCACGTGCCGTCCCAGGGGCCCCAGCGGCGCCAGCAGCCGGGCCAGGGCGCGGGCCTGCCCGGGATGGTCGTTGGTGCCGGCGATCAGGGTGTACTCGAAGGTGACCCGCCGCCCCCGGGTCTGCGCGCAGGCGTGCGCGGCGGCGAGCACCTCCCGCAGCGGCCACCGGCGGTTCACGGGCACGAGCTCGTCGCGCAACGCGTCGTCGGGGGCGTGGAGGGAAACGGCGAGGGTGACGGGCCAGGGGACGGCCGCCAGGCGACGCATCCCGGGGACCCAGCCCACCGTGGAGACGGTGAGGCGACGGGCGGAGATGCCCAGGTCCGACTGCAGCCGCGCCAACGCCTCACGGGTCGCGGCCCAGTTCGCCAAGGGCTCACCCATCCCCATGAACACGACGTGGGTCACCCGCTGCGCGCCGGCGTGCTGGGCCCGCATCACCTGCTCGAGGATCTCGTCGGCCGCGAGGTTCCGCACGAGGCCGCCCTGACCGGTGGCGCAGAAGGTGCAACCCAGTGCGCAGCCGGCCTGGGTCGACACGCACACGCTCGCCCGCCGGGTCGAGCACATGAGCACCGTCTCGACGTCGGCGTCGCCCGTCGACCACAGCCACTTCCGGGTGCGCCCGGCGTCGGTGGTCCGCACGGTCACCGGTGCGAGGCGCAGCGGCAGGCGTGCCACCAGCTCGGCACGCAACGCCGCCGGAAGCGTCGTGTCGTCCTCCAGGGGGCGTCGGCGTCGCCACAGCACGTCCCAGAGCTGTGCGGCCCGGTAGCGCGGCGCGCCGAGGGCGGCCGTGAGCGCGACGAGGTCGTCCCGACCGGCACCGTAGCGGCTCGGGCCGACGGCTGGGCGCGGCCCGCGGACGGAACCCGCGGCGCTCACCGCTCTCCCGGTGGGGCGTTCGCAGGCCGGACGAACGCCCGGTCCCGCCGCTGCGGCCGGAACCCGAGCGCCTCGTAGAGGCGGCGGGCCGGTCGGTTGGTCGTGGTCACGTAGAGCATCCCGGTCGTCGCGCCCCGGCTGTGCAGGTGCGCGAGCCCGGACAGGACCAGCAGGCGGCCCAGGCCCCGGCCCTGCGCCGCCGGATCGACGCCCACGACGTGGATCTCCCCGACGGGGCCGTGCCGCGGCCCGGCGGGCGGGTGCAACACCGTCCAGCAGAAACCGAGGAGGTCACGCCCCGTCGGCTCGGTCTCGGCGACCAGCAGGTCCGCGGGGCGGAACCCGCGACGACCGGCGATCGCGGCGGCGAGGCGGGAGGGCGTCCAGCCACCCTGGTCGGGATGGCCGGCGAAGGCCCGGTTGTTCACCGCGACGAGGGCTTCGTCGTCGATCGCGGGGCGGTAGGACCGGAGCCGCACGCCGGGTACCGGCTCGGGTTCGGGTGCCGGCAGCGGACGCTCCAGCCGCAGCTGCTCCCGGTCGAGCTGCCAGCCCGCCTCGATCAGCGCCACGTCGCGTTCCGGGTCGTCGCCGGCGACCCAGAGCGTGGTCGCCGCCGCCACGGCCGGTGCCTCCTCCGCCAGCGCGGCCGCCACCGTCCGTACCCCCCGGGTCCGGGACGTTCCCCTGCGCCGGGGGTGCACGAGCAGGCCCGCCACCCGGCGTCCGGTCGCGTCGCGGGGTGCGCTCACGAGGAGCGCCACCTCCGGGTGCGGGTGCCGGGCGGTGCCGGGCGGCGGTTCGAGGGAGACGATCGCGTGGGGTCCCGGGGCGGCGAGGGCCCGTTCGACCGCGTCGTCGAGCGGCGCGTCGGCCGCCGCGGCGAGGTCGCGGAGCGCGACGGCGACGGCGGCATCGAGGGCGACGCAGCGGCAGGTCACGCACGGCACGGTACCGTTGCCGGATGGCCAGACCCCGGGGTGCGCGCCGGCGCGCCGAGGTGGTCCGGAGCCGCCTCGCCGAGGCCTACCCGGGGACCCCCACCGAGCTCTGCGCTCTGCGCCACCGCAACCCGTACGAGCTGCTCGTGGCCACGATCCTGTCGGCGCAGTGCACCGACGAGATGGTCAACAGCGTCACCCCGGCCCTGTTCGCCCGCTACCCCACCCCGGCCGACCTCGCCGCCGCCGACCCGGCCGAGCTGGAAGCGATGATCCGGCCGACCGGGTTCTTCCGCCAGAAAGCCCGGTCGCTCATCGGGATGGCCGCCGCGATCGAGGAGCGGTTCGAGGGGCGGGTGCCGACGGGGCTCTCGGAGCTGGTCACCCTCCCCGGGGTAGGGCGCAAGACCGCCAACGTCGTGCGCTCCGTGGCGTTCGGGCTCCCCGGCCTGCCCGTCGACACCCACGTCGGTCGGCTCGCCCGCCGGTTGCGGCTGACGGATGAGACCGATCCCGACAAGGTGGAGCGGGACCTGGACGCGCTCGTCCCGCCCGAGGAGCGGGGGGTGTTCTCGCTCCGGCTCATCCTGCACGGGCGCCGGGTGTGCCTGGCCCGCCGGCCCCGCTGCGCGGAGTGCGTGGTCGCCGACGTGTGCCCGTCGACCGACCTGCCCACCGCCACGACGACGCGTCGGCGGCCCGCGCCGGCCGCCGCCCGCCCACACCGGTGAACCTCGAGGTCCGCGCCGCCACCGTCGAGGACCTCGCGGGCTACGCGCAGGTTCGGATGCAGGCCTTCGGGACCTCGGCGGCCGACCGGGACCGCTTCGCGACCGAGACCCCGTCCGAGCAGTGCCTCGTGGCCGAGGCCGGCCGGGACGGGATCGTGGGGGGGCTGCGGGTCTGGCCGGCCGGGCAGTACCTCGGGGGCCGGCGCGTACCGATGGGCGGGGTGGCCAGCGTGGTCGTCCGACCGGAGTGGCGAGGGCGTGGTGTGGCGGCCCGGCGCCGGCAGCGCCTC
>CALEDW010000280.1 GCA_937949585.1 uncultured Acidimicrobiia bacterium | reverse complement strand
CGGCGGCGCGGGCCATCGCCACGAGCAGCGGGCCGGGCAGGCGGAGACCGGTCGGCACCAGCGCCCACACCTCCCGCCCGGCCTCCCGGAACTCCCCGACGGCTCGGGCGACCTCGGGGCGCAGGAGCGCCTCACCCTCGGCGAGCGCCGTGGGGCGGACGACGAGGGGGTGTGCACCCTCGGCGAGCGCGGTGCCGATCGCGCCCGTCCGGGCCCGGACGCCGCCCGGGGGAGCCGGGACCCCGGTGAGCACGAGCGCATCGACGTCGGGTCGCGCCGCCAACGCCTCGGCGACCTCCTCGCCGGGGTCGGTGAACGCCACCGGTGACGCCGCGGGAAACGGCAGCGCCTCGGCGAGGCGGATCCCGGTGTCATCGTCGTCGATCAGCGCCGCTGCGGCCCCGGCCGCCGCCGCGGGCGACGCCGCGACCAGCACCCGGGCCGCCGCCCACCAGAGCCGGGCTTCGCCGGGTCGGTGGGCCAACAGGCGCCGGCAGGCCACCACCAGCCCCGCCGGGTCGTCACCGAAGGCCCCGAGGCAGGCGAGCACCTCGACGCACGCCTCCCGCGAGCCGAGGTCGCGGCGGCGCACCAGCGCCCGGAGGTGCTCGAGCGGCGGCACCCTACCCTTTGGGCTCCTTGGGCAGGCCCAGCACCCGCTCGCCGATGATGTTGCGCATGATCTCGTCGGTGCCGCCGGCGATCCGCATGCCGGGCACGCCGAGGAGCATCTCCGCCCAGGCGAACGTGCCCCACTCGCCCGTGTCGGCCGTGATGCGGGGCCCGAGGATCCCGGCCACGACGTTGGCCGTGTACCAGAGGTTCTGGGTGAGCGACAGCTTGGCGATCGACATCTCCGGGCCGGGGAGCTGACCGGCCCGGATCTTCGCCATCGCCCGCAGGTTCGTGTAGCGGGCGACCGAGGTCCGGATGTACGCCTCGGCGAGGCCCTGGCGCACGAGCGGATCCGCACTGCGGCCGAGGGCCTTGGCGAGCTCGAAGACCCGGGTCATGCTCATCGTGCCCAGCCCGGCCCCGCCGCCGCCGATGGCGGCCCGCTCGTTCATGAGGGTGGTGAGCGCCACCGTCCACCCCTCGTCGACGTCGCCGAGGCGGTGCGAGTCAGGGACCCGGACCTCGGTGAAGAAGACCTCGTTGAACGACGCCCCGCCGGTCATCTGCCGGAGGCGCCGCACCTCCACCCCCGGGGCGCGCATGTCCACGAGGAACATCGTGAGCCCCTTGTGCTTCGGCTTGTCCGGAGAGGTACGGGTGATGATCTCCCCGATGTCCGAGTAGTGGGCGCCCGAGGTCCACACCTTCTGCCCGGTGAGCACCCACTCGTCACCGTCCCGGACCGCCCGGGTCTGGATCCCGGCCAGGTCGGAGCCCGCCACCGGCTCACTGAACAGCTGGCAGCCGATGATGTCGCCCCGGTACAGGGGGCGCAGGTACCGTTCTTTCACCTCGTCGATGGCGTGCGCCAGGATCGTGGGGGCCACCATCCCCAACCCGATGCCGAAGCACGCCTGCGACGGGATGGCGTAGCCTGCGGCCAGCTCCCGGTACGCCCGCTCGAACGCGGCTGGGAGCTCACGGCCGCCGTACGCCTTCGGGCCCGTGATCCACCCGAACCCGGCGTCGAACTCCTTGGCCTTCCAGGCCTTGGCGGCCTCGATCTCGGCCTGCTCGTCCTCGGCGCTCTTCTCGTCGAACAAGCCGACCCGGTCGCTGCCCTTGCCCCATTCGAAACGCTCGACCCGACGCCGCTCGGCATTGGCGTCCAGGAACGCCTTCGCCTCGGCCCGGAACTCCTCGAGGGTGATCGTCGGTGAGGTCTCGGTGGTCATTGCGGTGCCATCCTCCCGGTCGGTCCGCCGATCGTAACGACCCCGGCCCGGGTCGCGGCCAGCCCGTCGCTCCCACCGGCCCGGGGCCGAGACGGGGACGCCCGGTAGGCTCCGGCTCCGATGCACGCTCCCCAGCCCGGGGGCCCGGCGATCGAGGTGCGGGACCTGCGGAAACGCTACGGGGCACTCGAGGCCGTCCGGCACCTCGACCTGACCGTCGACCGCGGCGAAGTGGTCGGCCTGCTCGGGCCGAACGGCGCCGGCAAGACCACGACCGTGGAGATCCTCGAGGGGTACCGCCGTCCCGACGGCGGGTCGGTGCGGGTGCTCGGCCTCGACCCCGTCGACGACGGCCGCGAGCTGCGGCCCCGGATCGGCGTGATGCTCCAGGACGGGGGCCTGCATCCCGGGCTGCGGGTGGCAGAGGTGCTGCGGTGCTTCGCGGCCTTCTACCCGGACCCCGAGGATCCCTCCGCCCTCCTCGAGCGTCTCGGGCTGGTGGAGCTTCGACGACGGTTCGTACGCCGACTCTCGGGTGGGCAGCGCCAGCGCCTCTCGCTCGCCTGCGCCCTCGTCGGCCGGCCCGAGGTCCTGTTCCTCGACGAGCCCACGGCCGGGATGGACCCTCGCGCCCGCACGAACACCTGGGACCTGGTCCGGGACCTGCGCTCGGCCGGGGTCACGGTGGTGCTCACCACCCACGACATGGTGGAGGCGGAACGGCTCTGCGACCGCGTCGTCATCCTCGACCGGGGCACGGCGGTCGCCGAGGGCAGCCCGGCCGCCCTGCGCTCGGCGCTCAGCGGCGACCTCCTGCGGTTCCGCAGCAGCGCCGCCATCGACACCGCCGCCCTCGCCGCCGCGCTCGACCTCCCGCCGGAAGCCGTCGCCGAGGAACGCCCCGGCGAGTACCGGGTGCAGGGACCCACCGGCGCCGCCCTCGTGGCCGGCCTGGCCGGCTGGCTGGCCGACAAGGGCTTCGACCTGCTGGGCATCTCCACCGGCCACGCCACCCTCGAGGACGTCTTCCTCCGCCTCACCGCCGAGGACGGCGAGGCGGGCCCACGGCCGTGAATCGGCCCGCCGTGGCGGCGCAGGCCCGGGCCGAGCTGCTGCTCCTGGTCCGGCGTGGGGAGAACCTCATCGTCACGATGCTCATCCCGCTCGGGGTGCTCGTGTTCTTCACGAGGCTCGACGCGGTGGACACCGACGGTCGGCCGTTGGAGTTCCTCGTCCCCGGCGTCCTGGCCCTGGCGGTGATGGCCACCGCGATGGTGAGCCTGGGCATCGCCACCGGCTACGAGCGCCGCTACGGGGTACTGAAGCGGTTGGGCTCCACGCCGCTGGGACGGCCCGGGGTGCTGGCGGCGAAGACCCTCACCGTCCTGGGGATCGAGGTCTTGCAGGCCGTGCTGATCCTCGGCGCTGCGACCCTGCTGGGCTGGCGCATCCCCGGCGGGGGGATCGTCGTCGCGATCCCCCTGATCGCCGCCGGGACCGTGGCGGTCGCCGGGATCGGCCTGCTGATGGCCGGGACCCTGCGCGCGGAGGCGACCCTGGGCCTGGCCAACGGCCTGTTCCTCGTCCTGCTGTTCCTCGGGGGGATGGCCTATCCCCTCGAGCGCCTGCCCCGGGCGCTGGAGTCGCTCGCCACCTTGCTGCCGGCCGCGGCGCTGTCGACCTCGTTGCGATCGGCGCTCGATCCCGGGACCGGTTGGTCGGTGTCGGCCGTGGTGGTGCTGGTGGTCTGGGCGGTCGCAGCGCCGTTGGCGGCGGCGCGGCGGTTCCGCTGGGAAGAGTGAGGGGCACGGTCGAGCTCCTGCAGCGCCTCCTCGAGCTGCGCGCGGGTGACGGCCCCGAGGAAGCGGGACCTGATCCGCCCCTGCGCGTCGATCACCAGCGTCGCCGGGGCGGAGCGGACCCGGTAGCGCTCGGCGATGTAGCCCCCGGGATCGGTGACCGTCGGCCAGGTCACGCCGTGGGCACGGGCGAAGCGCCGCGCGTCGCGGGGGAGGTCGCGTAGCAGCACCCCAAGCACGACCAGGCCGCGGTCGCGATGGTCGGCCGCGGCCCGGGTGAGCATCGGCAGCTCCTCGCGGCACGGGGAGCACCACGAGGCCCAGAAGTTGAGGACCACCGGCCGACCCCGGAAGTCGTGCAGCCGGACCGTCGTGCCGTCCAGCGTCCGGCCCTCCAGGGCGGGCGCCGGCGCGCCGACCCGGGCGGAGCCGGAACCGGCGGTGCGGGTGGCGCCGGGGACGGACCCCGACCCCGAACTCAGCGCCCACAGGACCGCGGCCGCCACGAGGAGCACGACCCCGCCGACGGTCGCCGCGATCAGCCGGCGGCGGGGTGCGGGCCGGCCCGGGGCCGGGCCCGGCGGTT